>CAJGCH010000209.1 GCA_904501845.1 uncultured Bacillaceae bacterium
AGGGAAGCGGACACCAGATGGAATGAAGGAATATGAGTTTAACCGGGCAGTTGCTGCCTATGCAAGGGGTTTCCTCTCTGATTATACCGATCTGGAAGTTTTGTTCACACATAGCGATATGGAGGATGTCCCTTTGGAAGAGCGGACAGAAAAGGCGAACAGACACGGAGTCGACTGTTTTCTATCCATTCATGCTAACGCAGCAGGCGATGGCGGTTGGCATAAAGCAGAGGGAATCGAAACATACATCCACACATCCAATCCAGAGGATGCCCATTCACTAGCCTCCAAAATTCAAGAAAAGCTCATCACCTTGACCGGACGCAAAAACCGCGGTGTAAAGACAGCCAATTTTCATGTCCTGCGCAAGACAAAGATGACGGCCGTCCTCGTTGAATGCGGGTTTATGACTCATAAAGAGGAAAGCAAATTGCTCCAAAGCGAAAACTACAGAAAGCAATGCGCCCTGGCCATCGCTCAGGCAGTCGTTCATCATTATGCCTTGAAAGTAAAGACCCAGGCTGCCTCATCCAAAAAGCTTTATAAGGTGCAGGTCGGGGCCTTTACGAGCAGAGAAGGAGCTGAACAGCTTGAATCTAAACTCCAAAAGCTCGGGATGGAAGCCTATATTGTGCAAACGCCATAAAAATAAGCCTGAAGCATTTAACCGCTTCAGGCTTTTTCCTCTTCAATCCATCACATTTTCCATAATCGTATTCACGAAGGATAATATCACGGATACAAAGAAGGTTAGCCAAAATCCATCGATTTGAAAAGCACCGCCCATCACGGCATCAACAATGCTGAGCACAATCGTATTGATGAAAAGTAAGAAGATGCCCAATGTCACAATCGTGATTGGTATCGTCAAGACCGTCACAATCGGCTTCACTATTACATTACAGATTGACAAGACAATTGCCGCAATGATTGCCGTTCCAAACCCGGATACATGCACCCCTTCAAACACTTGCATTAATAAAACAAATACCGCTGCATTGATGAGTATCTTCAGAATCCATTTCATTGACTATGCTCCTCCCATTGCTCCCTCGGCATGAAATAGCTAAGTATCGTGTAAGGGATAATTAAGAGAAAGCTGGTAGGAATCAGTCCGATAACGAACAAAATGCGCAGAATGATTGGCTTAATGCCGAAATAACGGGCGATTCCTCCCAGAACTCCCAACAGGACTTTATCGGAGTAATTTGTTTTCGTGAATTTCTTTTCCATATGGTTGTTGGTCACAACTCCTTCATCTGTTCCGCATCACGCTTAGAGCGTATGCTTCACTTTAATGCTTCCCGCCTTTGATTCAGCAAATACATGCATGGCATGCTCTTGTTCATGCGTGGATTGGAAGCGCAGCATTTTTTGGACGATATCATTCTTCTCCTCAATAACTTGAATGCCCTTCAAGTCAAGATTGAAACTGCCCAGATTGGACTTTAATTCTCCGTCACAGCTCGTGCCTTGCGGAATTTGAAGATTGATGCTTCCTGCCTGCGCTTTTGCACGAAGCGTTTCTCCATATTGGCCCGCTTGCTTGCACGAAATGCTTCCATTCATCGTTTGAATATCAGCCGTTCTAAATGCTCCATCTACTTGAATGGCCCCGTTCATCGTATCGACCTCAAGCTCACCTGCATCAAACGATGTCAGCTTAACCGCGCCGTTTGCGGTTTCAAATTCCGCCTCACGCGCATTGAAATCTCGGAAGGATATCGTACCGTTAGCCGTCTTTGCCTTGATCTCATCGACATTGATATTCTCACCGCTGATGCTGCCGTTGAATAGTCGAATCCTTAATTCTTGATAACGATGTTTTGGCACCTTGATGGTTGCTTTCAGCTTAATCGCACGGTCTTGAAGGGAGAATTTGAGCTTGCCATTCTCAATCTTATTCACAATTTGGTTTCGCAGCTTTTCCCTTGCCTCAGTCGTGTTTTCTGCACGGTATACCTTGGCCTTGCATTCAATATCGACTTCATTCTGATCCCAAGGAATGATGGCGACCTCTCCGTTGGCCACATCTATATCGATAATATTGAACGACTTCGATTCTTGATGATAGAGATGATCTATCTCGATGCTGGAACCGAAATTCCAGTCGAAATCAATATCCTTGATTTTTTTCACAACATCATCCACGACACCCAAGATTCGGTCCATCGTTGATACGGCCTTTTTCGTTTGCGGTTCTTCTTTTCTTTCTCCCTCAGGCTGGGCAGTTGTTGCTAGCTCCCTTGTTTCTTGCATGTTCTCGGCCTGAATAAGCTTTTCTTTCTTGTCTAATTGTTCGAGCAAGAGCAAAGCTTCATCTGCGTTCAGAAGACCTTCCTTTACCATCTCAAGAATTCGTTTTTTCTCATCATTCATATTAGTCATCTCCCTTATAACATGGTTTTAACCTATGCAAACTTCATGACATTATGTGTATTCATAAAACTATTTCTTCTAACATGTACGATTAAGAATGAAAAAGGTTTCCATAAAATATGGAAGGCGCCTCCACCAATCATCTGACAATTGTCTTACAATTGATGAAAACGCCCGGTATGAGCACATCAGCTTGACTCTCGAACACTAGACACATCTAGCAGCCAGAATCTCATGATTGGCCCGTTTTTTGTGTCAGCCTTTCCTCCATCCGCTTGCAATCGCGCTCAAGGATCGGCTTCAAATATTGACCTGTATAAGATTCCGGTGTTTCTGCAATTTGTTCTGGCGGACCGGCAGCAAGAAGGGTGCCGCCTTTTGCTCCGCCCTCTGGTCCAAGATCAATCAAATAATCGGCTGTCTTGATGACATCCAGATTATGCTCAATAACAAGAACGGTATCCCCATTCTCAACAAGACGCTGCAGCACTTCCAATAAGCGTGCGATATCCTCCACATGCAGGCCTGTTGTCGGCTCATCGAGAATATAGAGGGAACGGCCGTTGGAGCGTCTATGAAGCTCACTGGCTAACTTCACCCGCTGGGCCTCCCCGCCAGAAAGGGTCGTTGCCGACTGCCCAAGTTTAATGTATCCGAGCCCGACATCATGGATGGTTTGAATCTTTCTCTTGATTCGGGGCAGATTTTCAAAGAATTGAAGAGCTTCTTCAACCGTCATATCAAGAATGTCGGCAATAGTCTTTCCTTTATAGGTAACCTCCAATGTTTCCCTATTGTACCGTTTGCCGTGACAAACCTCACAAGGCACATATACATCTGGAAGGAAATGCATCTCAATCTTAATGATGCCGTCCCCGCGGCATGCTTCACAACGGCCGCCTTTAACATTGAAGCTAAAACGTCCCTTTTGATAGCCGCGTACCTTTGCCTCATTCGTTGATGCAAACACATCACGAATATCATCAAACACACCCGTATAGGTTGCCGGGTTAGAGCGAGGAGTCCGCCCAATCGGAGATTGATCGATATCAATAACCTTCTCAAGCGCCTCGATTCCTCTTATTTCCTTATGCAAGCCAGGCTTTGCCTTGGCGCGATGCAGTTTTTGGGCAAGGGATTTATGAAGAATTTCGTTCACAAGTGTACTTTTACCGGAGCCGGATACACCTGTCACAGCGACAAATGTTCCAAGCGGGAAAGATACATTTATATTGCGCAAGTTATTCTCACGTGCTCCGCGGATCTCAATCCTTTGTCCATTCCCTTGCCGGCGTTCATGCGGAAGCGGAATGAACTTAGCCCCTGATAAATACTGGCCTGTGAGTGAATTCGGGTTCTTCATAACCTCTTCCGGTGTGCCTGCAGCCACAATTTCCCCGCCATTCGAACCAGCTCCAGGACCAATATCAATTAAGTAATCAGCCGCAAGCATGGTGTCTTCATCATGCTCGACCACGATAAGTGTATTTCCGATATCGCGCATGCTCCGAAGCGCTTCGATCAGTCGGTCATTATCGCGCTGATGAAGTCCGATAGAAGGCTCATCAAGAATATATAGAACACCCGTTAAGCGAGAACCAATCTGGGTAGCCAGCCGGATCCGTTGAGCTTCTCCTCCAGACATGGTGCCTGCAGCCCTGCTCAGCGTTAAGTATTCAAGCCCAACATTAATGAGGAATCCAAGTCGCTCCTTGATTTCACGGAAAATAGACCGGCCGATACTCATATCTTTTTCTGACAGCTGTAAGCTGTCAAAGAAATCATAAGCATCCTGGATGGACAGCTCTGAGACTTGTCCAATATGACGACCGTCAACAAGGACTGCCATGCTCTCCTTCTTCAGGCGATAACCTTTACATGTCGGACATTTCTGCTCGGCCATGTATTTCTCCATCTGGTCCCGGATATAATCAGAATTCGTTTCTCTATAGCGGCGCTCAACATTATTGAGCACCCCTTCAAACTCCACATGATTTTCGCGTACTTGGCCAAAATCATTTTCATAACGGAAATAGATTTTCTCTCCGTCAGACCCATTCAAGATCTTATCAAGCTGATCTTCCCGAAGCTGTGATACCGGCACATCCATATCAATTCCGTAATGATCTGCAATGCACTCAAGCAGCTTAGGATAGTATTGCGAGCTCGTTGGCTGCCATGGGGCGATTGCATGCTCGCGCAACGTTAAATCAGAATCCGGAATGACCGCATCCCGGTCCACCTTCAGCTTATAGCCAATCCCGTCACATGTCGGACAAGCTCCAAATGGGCTATTAAAGGAGAAAATACGCGGTTCAAGCTCCCCGATGGAGAAACCGCAATATGGGCAGGAATGATGCTCACTGAAGAGCAGCTCCTCTTGGCCGATGACATCAATCATGACTTTTCCATGACCGATGGAAAGCGCTGACTCAAGGGAGTCAGAAAGCCGCGCTGTTATTCCTTCCTTTACGACAATCCGGTCAATAACAACCTCGATGGAATGGCTTTTATTCTTATCAAGCTCAATATTGTCGTCCAGGTCGTACATTTCATTATCAATACGGACCCTTACATACCCTTGTTTCTTGATATCCTCCAGCAGCTTTGCATGGGTCCCTTTTCTTCCTGTCACAGCAGGCGCCAATACCTGAATTTTCGTCCGCTCCGGATATTCAAGGATGCGGTCAACCATCTGCTCGATCGTTTGCGAGGTGATTTCAATCCCATGCTTCGGACAGACTGGCTTTCCGACACGTGCATACAAGAGCCGCATATAATCATAGATTTCCGTAACGGTCGCCACTGTGGACCGCGGGTTGCGGCTCGTCGTCTTCTGATCAATGGAGATGGAAGGTGAAAGCCCTTCTATGCTATCCACATCCGGCTTATCCATTTGACCGAGAAATTGCCGCGCATAGGCGGACAATGATTCTACATAGCGCCGCTGCCCTTCCGCATAAATCGTGTCAAAAGCAAGCGACGACTTCCCGGAACCAGAGAGACCTGTCAG
>CAJGCH010000210.1 GCA_904501845.1 uncultured Bacillaceae bacterium
CTTGAGGTGCAAACGAGGGACCGAATTGCTCTTGTTGGTCGAAACGGTGCTGGCAAGTCCACTCTCTTGAAAATCATCGCCGGCACTCTTTCCCATGATGGCGGCAATATCTTTATGCCGAAGGGGACGACAATCGGCTACCTCGCCCAGCATACGGGCCTGAATTCCACTCTCTCCATCTGGGATGAGATGCTGACTGTGTTTGCTGATTTGCGAAAGCAGGAGGAAGACTTGCGCGCCTTGGAGAAATCTATGTCAAACCCTGACATATATAACGACAGCACTCGCTATGAGCGAATTTTGAAAGACTATGATCACTTGCAGGAACAATTCAAGAACGCCGGAGGCTATCAGATGGAAAATGATATCCGCTCCGTCCTGCATGGCCTTAATTTTGCCGATTATGATTATGCTACTCCCGTCACTTCGCTTTCCGGGGGTCAGAAGACAAGACTTGCCCTCGGAAAGTTATTGCTGACGAAGCCGGACTTATTGATTCTCGATGAACCGACGAACCATCTCGACATCGACACGCTCTCCTGGCTTGAGGGATATCTGCAATCCTATCCTGGCGCTATCCTGATTGTCTCCCATGACCGTTACTTCCTTGATAAGGTCGTCAATCAGGTACTGGAGTTATCTCGTACATCCATTAGTAAGTATACAGGTAATTATAGCAAATACCTGGTCCAAAAGGCGGAGGAATTTGAGCGCAACCAGAAGTTGTACGAAAAACAGCAGGATGAAATCGCTAAGCTGAGGGATTTCGTCCAGCGCAATATCGCGCGTGCCTCAACGACCAAACGGGCCCAGAGCCGTCAAAAACAGCTAGAAAGAATGGAGATGCTTGATCGTCCACAAGGGGATGAGAAGTCCGCAAACTTCTCCTTCCAGATTGATAAGCAAAGCGGCAATGAGGTCCTTCAAGCAAAGGATATTGCAATAGGATATGAGCAACCTGTCGCTAAATCAATCAATTTCCGCATCACACGGGGTGAAAGCATTGCCCTTATTGGGCCGAATGGAATCGGGAAGTCAACTCTTCTTAAGACCATTACGGACAGGCTCCCGTCCATCAGCGGCGAGTTCCAATTCGGAGCCAATGTTACAGTAGGCTACTATGATCAGGAGCAAGCGAACCTCTCCTCAAACAAAGCCGTGCTCAATGAGCTATGGGATGACTATCCTATGAGCCAGGAAAAAGACATTCGTTCCATTCTGGGAAACTTTCTTTTCAGTGGCGATGACGTCATGAAGAATGTTTCTACATTGAGCGGCGGTGAGAAGGCAAGACTTGCCCTATCAAAGCTGATGATGCAAAAAGCCAACCTGCTTATTCTCGATGAGCCAACAAACCATCTGGACCTTGACAGCAAGCTTGTCTTGGAGAACGCTCTTATCGACTACCCCGGCACTTTGTTATTCGTTTCTCATGACCGCTACTTCATCAATCGGATTGCCGATAAGGTCATTGAAATGGGTCCAGAAGGCACCATAGAATATCTTGGCGATTATGACTACTACGTTCAGAAGAAACAGGAGCAAGCCGAACTGGCTGAGCTCGAGAACAAACCGGCCGTGCCAGCCAATCAACAGACTGTGGAAAAGTCCTCCTATCAAGAGGATAAGGAAATGAAGAAACAAAATCGAAAGCGCCAGCGCCGTATCGAGGAACTGGAATCGGCCATCGAGACACTCGAGGAGGAAATCGCTGATTTTAATGAACAGCTTTGTGACCCTGATGTCTATCAAGACCATCAGAGAACATTAGAAATCCAAGAGAAGCTCACTGCAACCGAAACGAAAATGGAAGAATTAATGGAGGAATGGACGATTCTTCAAGACTAATAAAACGGGTCTGACTTCGGACCCGTTTTTTATCAACAAATTTACCCACAGACAGTTCATAACTATATCAGGTATTCAACTAATTTTTCCACATTATCCACAGATATCGAAACTATTATCCACAGAATCTGTGCATAACTCACACTTATCCACAGTCACTTTAGAACTTTCTGTATTTTTAGACCGAAGTCGATTGGGGATAAAAAAATAGCCGCTGTAACAGCGGCCATTTTTTTGAATTATTCTAAGTCCAACCCCGGATTGGCGTTCAAATCCATGCCCGCACGTCTTCCTTGGTCATAGGCAATGCTTCCAGCTGCCCCAATCATGACCGCATTATCTGTGCATAAGTATAATGGCGGGATAATTAGTTCAATGTTTTGCTTCTCATGGAAGGCTTCTTGTAATCTGGTCCTTAATCCTTTGTTGGCTGCGACTCCTCCAGCAAGCAGGACTTGTTTTACACCATATTGCTCTGCTGCCTTCAATGTCTTTGTAACAAGGACATCAATGACGCTTTCCTGGAAGCTGCAAGCGAGATCCTCCGGCGCGATTGTCTCTCCTTTTTGCGAAGCATTGTGCAGTGTATTGATAACAGCAGATTTTAACCCACTGAAGCTGAAATCGTAGGAATCCTCTTCAAGCCATGCGCGCGGCAATTTCACTGTTGGCTCTCCTTCATGGGCCAGACGGTCAATATGAGGTCCGCCTGGATATGGGAGCTTCAAGGTGCGCGCCACCTTATCATACGCCTCTCCTGCGGCGTCATCCCGTGTCTCACCGATAACTTCAAATGAACCATGCTCACGCATCAGCACGAGCTCTGTATGCCCTCCTGAGACGACGAGAGCAAGCAGCGGGAACTGAAACTCCGTCAAGATTCGGTTCGCATAGATATGACCGGCAATATGATGGACATTTACCAATGGCTTCCCATGCGCAAAAGCCATCGCCTTGGCGGCATTCACGCCAATCAAGAGAGCCCCTACAAGGCCAGGTCCCTCAGTCACGGCAATCGCATCAATGTCCTCCCATGTGAGGTCTGCCTGCTCTAATGCCTCTTCTACAACGACCGTAATAGCCTCCACATGATGCCTTGAGGCAATCTCCGGCACTACTCCCCCAAAGCGCTTATGACTCTCAATTTGCGAGGCTACCACGTTTGCGAGAACCTCCCGGCCATCCTTGATAATCGCTGCAGCCGTTTCATCACAGCTTGTTTCTATCGCTAATATTACTTGTTCCTTCTTTACCATAATTCCACCCACATAACTAAGGCATCTTCCATATTATCCGTGTAGTAATTCTTTCGGATACCGCCTTCTTGAAATCCCATTTTTCGATATAATCTCTGTGCACCATGGTTCGTCACCCTTACCTCAAGGGTCATCCGCTTGACGCCCATGCTTTTAGCCTTCGCCATCATACGGATCATTAGCTCCTCACCAAGGCCATACCCTCTATAAGCTGGCAAGATAGCAATATTTGTGATATGTCCCTCATCTAATATGACCCATTGCCCGCCATAGCCGATTACACGCCCCCTGTCTTCAACGACAAGATAAACTGCATATTGGTTATTCACCAGTTCATTATAAAAGGCTTCCCGGCTCCAAGGCAAAGTAAAGGAGGCATGTTCAACATCCATTACATCGTCTAGATCCTCTAGTGTCATTGTCCGAAACATCACAGTATGATTCGCCATCACTCTTCCCTCTCTTGAGCTTCTAACCACTTCGCCTCTGCTTCTGCTAAGCGCACATAATTCGGAACAAAAGAATGAATCTCTTCTGCATCCCTTTGCATTCCAAGCATCGCCAGCTCCCCTGGACGGGCGTGATGAAGTGATGCGGGTGCAAGAACAGCTCGTTCTCCAAGTGCTTCCTTAAATGTTTCCTCATGAAGCAAAGCATCGCTTCCGACGAAGAGAACTGGCTCATTCAATTCCTTCAATCCCTCAACGAAGTCCTTCGCAAGCAAGTTTTGGTCATCCTGCACTCGGGTAACCTCCCCATTCTCAGCTTTAAATAAGGCCGTATACAACTGACCTCTGCGGGCATCAAACAATGGGCATACATATCCATTAAAGTAGCGCCCGTTCAGAGCCAGTACCTCAAGACTTGAAATGCCGACAAGCTCAATCCCTAGGCTCCAGGCAAGTGACTTTGCGATTGTTACGCCAATCCGCACACCCGTATATGAGCCTGGTCCTTTAGCAACGACGATTCGGTCAATGTCAGAGGGCTTCATACCGCACTCTTTAAGCAATGCCTCTACAGTAGGCATTGCTCTCACGGAATGGTTTCTCTTTGTATAGGTTAATTGTTCTCCAATTATACCCAACTCATTAGCAACAGCCACTCCCAGAACATTCGTAGATGTATCAATGGCTAATACATTCATTCAAAAATCTCCTCACACAACTTTTCATAAAATTCCCCTTGGGGTTCAGCCTTAATTCTGCGCTGCTCATCCCCTTCGTGATATAAATAGAGGGTCAGCAGTTCATCTGGCAATTGAGTCTTAATCAGATGTGCCCATTCCACAATGGTGACCCCATCTCCTTCAAAATACTCTTCAAAACCGAAATCCTCATCCTCATTCTCAATTCTATATACATCCATATGATATAGCGGCATATTCCCTTTGTATTGTTTCATAATCGTAAACGTCGGACTATTTACCGTCCGTGTTACACCAAGACTCTTCGCGATTCCTTTCGTGAAGGTCGTCTTGCCTGCGCCTAGGTCTCCCTCAAGCGCCACCACTGAACCGGGAACAAGACGTCTGCCAATCTCCTCGGCAAGCTGCCTCGTCTCCTGCTCGTTCTTACAAATTAATTGATACTCGGTCACAGTCATTCACCATGCTTTATATTTTATTATTAAAGTTTACCTTATTTTTGTGCGTAAAGCCAATTTACCTTTATGGCTTTAGGATTTCTAGTAATCATATATTTATTATTTGATTTTATGTGTGTTTTTGCAGGATAAGAAGATTTCCCTTGCTTATTGCACATCCTTGAATTTTATCGCCTTCTATCTGTTATTCAATTTAGAGGGATAGCATGGGAAACCAGCTTTCGCCCTTACGCTGAATAAATCGCCCATAAAATAAGCTGTTCGCCCTTAAATCGGCTGTTTTCGCCCTTAACTGGGAGAAATTCGCCCATAAATCTAGATTTTCCGCCCTTAAATAGTGCGAAATCGCCCATAAACCGTGAAAATACGGCTATATTAATGGAAAAATAAAAGCCCATTATTGCTCAATCATCAAAAAAAGCAAGCTAAGGCAGTTTTCCATCCGTTTTTCACCTATCTTCTTCATAAAACACCCCTAATGACGCCGTTTTGGTTTGAGGGCATCTCATCGATGCACAAACAATCATATGTAATTATATGAACACAATAAAAAACAGCTTATCAATGAACTGGGTTCACAGGGGACGCCCGCCCCAACTGCCATCGGCGCGAGAGCTTACCTTTTATGTTTGGAACCCAACCGGCGATAAGCGGCGGATCTC
>CAJGCH010000211.1 GCA_904501845.1 uncultured Bacillaceae bacterium
AATGACAACTGCTCGTCCTGCCTGATGGGCATAGCCAGCGATTTTCTTATCCTGCTCAATAATGCCCTCTTCCCCGTCAAGGACGACAAGAACAACATCAGAACGCTCAATCGCTCTCAATGCACGAAGCACACTGTATTTTTCCGTGCTTTCATACACCTTTCCTTTTTTCCTCATACCAGCTGTATCGATGATGACATAATCATCTCCATTATACTTATACGGGGAGTCAACTGCATCTCGCGTCGTACCCGCGATATTGCTCACAATGACCCTTTCCTCACCAAGAATGGCGTTAACCAATGAGGATTTCCCTACATTAGGCCGTCCAATCAAGCTGAATTTGATGACATCATCATCATAATCCGACTCATCACGGTTAGGGAAATTCTTAGCAACCTCATCAAGCAAATCCCCTATACCAATTCCATGGGATCCTGAGATTGGAATTGGGTCTCCAAATCCAAGCGCATAGAAATCATAAATCTGGTCGCGCATCTCGAAATTATCAACCTTGTTCACGGCTACAACAACTGGTTTCTTAGAACGATAGAGAATCTTTGCCACCTCTTCATCCGCAGATGTCAGGCCTTCCCTGCCGCTCGTCATTAAGATTATGACGTCAGCTTCATCAATCGCGATTTCCGCTTGCTGGCGAATTTGCTCTAGAAACGGCTCATCACCGATATCGATTCCGCCTGTGTCAATAATATTAAAGTCATGATTAAGCCATTCACCCGAACTGTAAATACGATCTCTTGTTACTCCGGCCACATCTTCAACGATGGAAATACGCTCTCCGACAATTCGGTTAAATATCGTGGATTTCCCTACGTTCGGCCTGCCTACTATGGCTACTGTTGGTTTTGGCATGGTCGTTCATCCTTTCAACTATCTAGCTACACTTCTATTTATTCCATAAGCTACTTCTCATTTTAATCCAATGTGAAGAGTCCTCCGCTCTTCTTGCATTCCTTAAACGGTTTTATAAGAGAGCCAATAAATAAAGCAATTTTAGCAAGTTCATGTTTTATGAAAAAAGAACCCTTCTTAACCATAAAGAAGGGTCTAACTATAATATGATAGCAAACGTTTCAAAAAGGCACAACTGTTCCAGCACGACAATCGGTATATTTCTACAAAATAAGTTTCCCTATTCACCAATTATCCTACCTCATTTCCCGATTTCTCGCTGCTAACATCAGTAAAGATTTTCGTGCGGCACGCTTTGCCACCCTTTGTTCAAATCCCTGAAAAAATCCGTTAATGAGCACCGTCAGGCTTAAGAAATCGAGTGCCTCAAGCGAGAAAAGCTTGCCGATTGGCATTCCATTATAATCTAATAGGACGCCAAATATAACCTGGCCGAATAAAGTACCAATGAATAGGGTGCTCATCCGCAGATTCCATTCCCTTTGGAAAATTGCTGACACAGAAACGACCAGCAGGGAGCATAGAATCTTCCAATCAATTATAAGCCACACCGGGTATAGCATCGTTAATATTCTGAAGCAGGCAAATGTGACCATGACACCGAATACCGAGACCGCCACCAAGAACGAATGCCCTTTTTGAACCGTGCGCCACTGAAATAAAGACCAAATGATGACCGGCAGCCAAATAAAGTTCACTTGGATAGCGACCATATTCATAGATATACCTGCACACGCCAAAATAGTGAGCATTGCTGCCAAATGCCGACTGCGCCTTCGTGCAGGGCCATTCCCCATAAAAATAATGTACCAAACGGCTAACCAGCTTATCAGGAAAAATAATGTACCTTCTTGCATAACTACCTCCATTAGCATTATGCCAATCTCACTTCCTTTTTAATCAGAAAATGGCATAAAATCCCGTTCTTAGCACTGATTTTTCACTAATGGAGGCAATAAAAAAGACAGCCCCTATTAAAAAAGGGACTGCCTGCTGCTCACATTTATTTCTTAAGGTTCTTTAATTGCTCCCCAATCATTTCACCTAATTGGAATCCTTTTGTTTCTTCCGGCATTACGTAGCTGTCATCTTCAGCAGAAGTATCTTCCTCAAGTTCTTTAATGCTTAAGGATAAACGGTGCTCATCTTCGTTCACATCTAACACTTTTACTTTGATAGAATCTCCTTCAGAGAGTACCTCATGCGGAGTGCCGATATGCTTATGAGATATTTGTGAAATATGGACAAGCCCTTCAACACCCGGGAATACTTCAACGAATGCCCCATAAGATACTAAGCGTTTGACCGTACCGTCTAGAATACTGCCTTTATGAGCTTTAGATGTAATGTCAGACCATGGTCCAGGCAATGTTTCTTTAATGGACAAGGAAACTCGCTCACTGTCCCGATCGATGGAAAGAATCTTCACTTTCACCGTATCGCCTTCTGAAACGACATCTGATGGTTTGTCAACATGTTCGTGTGAGAGCTGGGACACGTGGACAAGCCCGTCAATACCGCCGATATCAACAAAAGCACCGAAATCTGTGATGCGCTGCACCTTACCTTCAAGCACTTCTCCAGCTTGAAGAGTTCCAAGGATATCCATCTTTTTCTTTTCTTTCTCGTCACGCACGACATCACGGTGAGATAGGATTAATCTATTTTTCTCCTTGTCTAATTCAACAATCTTGAAGGAAAGTGTCTTTCCTTTATAGTCAGAGAAATCCTCAACGAAGTAGTCCTCCACTAGGGAAGCTGGTACGAATCCGCGTACGCCCAGGTCAACCACAAGGCCGCCTTTAACGACATCTTTCACTTCTGTTTCGATGATTTTGCCGTCTTCGAAATCGCGCGCAAGCTCTTCCCATGCGTTTTCTGCGTCGACTTTACGCTTCGATAGGATCAGCGCTTCATCCTCAATTTTGATAATTTCAAATTCAAGCTGGTCGCCTTCTTTCACCACATCTGACGCTTTTTCCACATGCAGGCTTGATAACTCGCTGATAGGTACAATCCCATCATGCTTACTGTTTTCGACTTCCACAACTACCTGCTTTTCTTCCACTTTCGTAACAGTGCCCCTTACATGCTGTCCAACACTGAAATCTGCTACTTCAATATTATTCATATCCTCTGTCATATGTACTCCTCCTAACAATCACGCTTCATTTCAATTTCATTTATTAATTTATATTTAATACCACATTTTTTAAGGTACTAAACAATTCTAAATTATTCCTTTTTTCTAACTTCTTATAATTACGGAGTTTTGTCAAGCAGTAACCCTACCTATTTTTAACAATTAACTCCTTTATTTCAGCCATTATGACTTTTGTCACTTCATCAGCAGAGGCTTTTTTACTACGAAGCTCCTCCATGTCAATCGGTTTTCCATAAATGACCTTTGTTGCCCGGAATGGTTTGTAGCTGCCGATAACCGCACATGGAACCACGGCTGCATCGGTCCGCAAGGCAAAGAACCCGGCTCCAGCCAGACCTTCTCCCAGCTCACCAGTCTTGCTTCGTGTCCCTTCAGGGAACAACCCAAGCACATTCCCGTCTTTCAATACGGCCAAGCCCTTGCGCAAAGCATTCCGGTCGCTCATTCCCCTTTTAATCGGAATCGCATTCACATGCGGGAGAATGGCCTTCAATACAGGCAACTCAAAGAGCTCCTCCTTAGCGATAAAATGAACAGGCCTTGGCACTGTCATTCCAACTACAGGCGGGTCTAGCTCACTAATATGATTGCTGCACAATAATACCCCGCCCGTTTTAGGAATATTCTCTTTACCGTATACTTGAACTCGATAAAGCGGGGTGAGTACTATCTTTACAACGCCCCTGGCAAAACCATAAAACGTCATCCATGTACTCCTTTCTCACTTGCAATGCGCACGATGGCCTCAACAACTTCTTCAATCGCAAGGCTTGTCGTATCCAGCTCATGCGCATCATCCGCTTTTTTAAGGGGGGATACCTCCCGCTCAGAATCGAACTTGTCCCTTGCAGCTATCTCCTGCTTCAATTCTTCCAAATTGGATTCAAAACCTTTTTGCAGGTTCTCGTCATGCCGGCGCTTCGCACGCTCATCCACGCTTGCAAGCATGAAAATCTTCACTTCAGCGTTCGGCATGACATGGGTGCCGATATCACGTCCATCCATTACCACTCCGCCTTGCTCGGAAAGAAGCTGCTGGCGTCTCACCATTTCTTCGCGAACCAGCTTATGCTGTGCTACAGCTGATACATTCTTAGTCACCTCAGGCGTTCTTACCGCATTAGAAACAACTTCCCCGTCCACCAATACATCCTGTCCTGCTTCATTGCTCTTTAAGGCGATATCCGTCTCCATCAGCAAGGAAAATAGGGACTGCTCGTCATTTGGATCGACGTTTTCCTTGAGCGCTTTATAGGTTAATGCCCTATACATAGCACCTGTATCAATATATATGTAGGATAATTTTTTAGCGATAATCTTTGCTACGGTGCTTTTCCCTGCAGCAGCAGGTCCATCAATAGCAATTGATAATTTCTTTTCCATGTGTTCCTCCTTGTTGTCACACAAATCTTCTACATGCTTATTTTAACACAGCTTTCTAAATTATAAAGAACCAACTCCATATAAAAGAAGACAAAGCACAATCACTTTGCCTTCTCTCCTGATGGCTCGTAACCCGAAAATATCTCGACAATAGCTGAGTAGTTTTCCTGCAATACCCCTTCATATTGAACGAGCGATTTCCAGTTATGAAACGTATCATCCCTATGAAAAAAGAGTTGAAAAAACAGCAAAAATACCAGTTGAATGCCAATCATTTTTTTGATAATCCGCTCTACCGCCTCCATGGCCGCACCCCTTTAGGATAAGTGTATCCATAGGATATTGAGTTTAATCCAGCGGCCATGCTTCCACCTTGTCACAAGCTTCCGTTATCTTTTCTGATTCAGCAGATTAAAGCCAGATCATAAAGGCTTAATGATTTCCAACATGAAATTTGTCTTATAAATAATGAGACATAAAGCCGGGACTCATACATCCCGGCTCATATTAGTTATGAAACGTTATTATATACCTTTGCGGCTTCGTGCATTTTTTCCACTTTTTCTTCTTTGCCTGTTTCTGCATTGATATAGATGCGATATGTGTCATTTCCTATCGTGCCCATAAACTCATAGCATAAAACGTCCTCATAAAGATCGTTAGTGAGCACCGTCAGCTTTTGATCCATGATTTTCACTTTAGGGTTGATTGATTTCCTTGCTTCTTCTTCACTAATTTTAGGCTTATCAATCGTCCGTTCCTTATGATTTTGCAAATAATCTTCTGCAACCAGACCAACTATGGAACCATCATCAAGGCCAACCTTGATTTTGATGGCTTCTTCATAGACCGGTACAGTATTTAA
>CAJGCH010000212.1 GCA_904501845.1 uncultured Bacillaceae bacterium
ACCTGCTCTGATCCTGTTTCTTAAAGATGGAGAGTAAATTCTCGAACAAATACAAAGAAAAAACAGGACCATATTTCGACTAGTAGAAATCATCATTATGAAGCATAAGAAATTCCTCATATTCTTCCGGCAAATAATCATGCCCTGAAGAATCCTCGCTATTTTTTGGTTCATGGAATGTAAAACCCATTCCAGTAATAACTCCATTAGATGTTTGGACAAATTATATACCAGTTGCCCTTAACTCTACTTTCAACCCTCTCAAGATTTTTTCACCATTTGATACACAAGCATCACTATCATCCCGAAGATTAGCTTCTTTCAGCTTTTTATTCCGCCATGCAAAAAGGCAGAAGTAATCATTCCTGCCTAATCTTATGACTTGATGACGACTTTTATTCTTCTGCCAGCGCAACCTCCAGCAAATCTCTGGATGTGATGATGCCGTTAGGCTTTTCAGTTGATTTCCCGGTAGCCGTGATGATAACAGCTTCAATCTTTTCATCATCTTCATCATAAATATCCTCAATCTCAAACACGGTCGTATTTTGTGAGACAAATACTACATGGCTTTTTTCCTTCATATGGAGTTCCTTCACCTTTACATGATTAAGGTTCATTTTTGGATTATCAAATTGATTGGTCAGCCAAGCGATCATCTCCCTTGTCGTCAAAAGCCAGGAATACTTGTCCTCTTTATCATAGATTGGGAATCTTGTATGCCCTGTTTTTTTCATGCATGATAAGACATCCTTCAGAAGATCCTCTTCGAAGAAATAATAGACTTCCTTCGATGAGATGGATAAGCCTGTCCTCGGCTCCTCAAATTCAGACGCAATCCGTTCGATTTCCTTGACGACATCAAGATGAGGCTACGCAATATAATAATCGACATCGATCTTTTCATGCACAATGGCATTGCACAATTTGGCAAATTGGCATAAATCTTCTTTATAATGACGAATAAGGACATGGTTATGACCTTTATGAACGAGCTCCGTGAATTTATCGGTATCCGCATGCTTAACGGTTTCCTTCAATATTTTATGAATACGATTAAAGGCTGTTTCAAACCGCTCTGATAAGGTTAATTCAGTCTTTGTATTCCCCATAGTTCTACATCTCCTGCGTTTTTACCCTTCTTTACCCGCTATTTCACGATAATGAACCCAGTTTTTAACTAAACAAGCAAAAGATACTTGTAGAAATTAGTCGGAACAGGTAGAATTATATTTACAAATGGTTCATAAATCCGCCATTTTGATTTTCAAACCTTAGCAACTTGGTGCCAATCTAGCACCATACACCGTCCCCGTTTGGCGGTGTATTTTTTTTGCTCAATCCTCATAAGCATCCACGCCCAGCATCTCGTCAATTCTCACCATTTCGTATCCTTCCCCAAGCAAATAATCAAGCACCTTCGGAAGCGCTTCTGCTGTCTTTTCTTGCCCTGAATGGCTGTGCATTAAAATAATATCACCGTTGCGCACAT
This sequence comes from uncultured Bacillaceae bacterium, assembly GCA_904501845.1. Lineage (GTDB taxonomy): Bacteria > Bacillota > Bacilli > Bacillales > Pradoshiaceae > Pradoshia. The sequence goes on from CAJGCH010000212.1 coordinate 1,493, forward strand.
TCCGTTTCACATTCCCCGTGATTTCTTCTGCTGTATGAACAGACCAATCGAGCGTGTCTAAAGACCATAAGACAGTATGCATGCGGGCATCTGATACGATAGCCATTAATTTCTCATTCAATTCTCCATTTGGCGGCCGGAAGATAGCTGGAGCTTCACCAATAATGGACTCAATCTCTTCGGCGGTTCTAGCTATTTGCATGCGCATCTGAGCGTCGGTCAATACAGGGAGATTCACCTCATCAAAGGAAAGGCTCGCAATAAGATGACCTTCATGATAGGCTTTTTGGACAATTTGAGGATAAGCTGCAGCTTGGCTGCCGAGGAAGAAGAAGTTGCCTTGCACTTGGTAGTGCTCGAGGATATCGAGGATTTTGGCTGTTACTGTTTTGTCAGGACCCTCATCAAATGTTAAGGCGACCTGCTTGCGGTTCGGTCCATTGGAGGAAAGCGAAAGGGGAAATTGCTGAATGAATGTTTCCATTTCCTTGCGTGATTTTTCCATCCCGCTGCGGGCGGATTCCGTCAAGGCAGCTGAATCACCTTGAATCTGAAGATAATACTCTCCCCTCTCCTTTAATTCACTGCTATAGACAGCCTGGTACAAGGCACGGTCCGTATTTTGATCAAAGAGAATCGTTAATTCATTCTTGCCGGCACGGTAAATATACATCATTTGCTGCTTTGTCTTCCGGACCTCTGCTGGAGCACCGAACTCAGCCAAGACCATCGCTGTCGAAAGCTTCTGAACATCAGGGTGAAGAGAGCGCAATTCAAACACACCTGCCCGGTTGTAGCCAATCGACATATGTTTGCTTGGATAGGCAGCATAGTAAGAGCCATCCTTATTATGTGTCTCACTGGCCTCTCCCCATTCAGCCAGCACATCTTCTATGTAAAGATCACCCAATTGAATTGGCACCCCATTCATGACGCCCTTCTCCGCCAATTCCAGGGTAAGATTCTGATTCAAATCCTGTTCTATTCCTGATACATCCACATGAACATCATGATGATTAAAAGGCACAGATATCCTGATAGGAAGGAGGCATAATGTCCCAATAAGGCAGGCGCAGACCCATTTCCCTTTCATCCTCACACCCCTTTCATGGCGATATGAACAGCTGTCACTCCATACAGTGTATGCAGGTTCAACCTGTCATATTGTTTTTTTCAACAAAAAAACCGGGGCAAAATCCCCCGGCCAATCTTTATCACATCGCTATATTCTCATGAGGTTTAACTAAATTCCGCTCCAGCTTCTTATATTGGTAATACATCGATAACCTCCAAGGGACAATCATGGAGAAGGCGATAAGGAAAAACATGCCCCCTATCTCACCGATATCAATTGACGAGCTCAATATAAACTTAAGCAATGTGCGAACGACAATTAATCCTAGTAAAACAAACACAAATGCCTTTGACCTCTTTATGTAAATCTGTTCATCCTTAATTTCGAAACGAGAGGTCATGATCAAGAAAATCGAGAAAAACATGCCCAGTAAAACAGCCTCGATCATTTCAATTCCTGTCAGGCGAAACGGTTCAAATACATACATGAGTGCACCTGTACTCATAAAAATGGGCGGCAAAATGATTTTCTTTAATGTTGCCGGTTTCTTTGACGCCTTCATCCGAATGGCAAACACGCCAAGTGCCATAATAACGGCAGCAATCGTTGATACGAACAGTATCATATTGATCATTCCTTTATGGTGATATGAAACTCCCGCACTTGTTTAGCGGGATACTATTAAGCGGGATGATTTCAGCTATCGGGACTCCACTATCTCCCTGTTATTTCTAATCATAAAGCATCTTATCCAATAAGGAAAGCGCCATCTCTCCATCACCTAAAATCCAACCCATCCGCCAAAGAGGGCAATAAAATACGACGTAATCATCGTCATCCAGTCGAAGAAAAGGACGATTCCCATCAGAATCATTATGTACCCTCCCGCCTTCATCACCTTAGCTGAATTGCGCTTGATCCACCCCATTCGTCCGATAAAGAAGGACATGAGAATAAACGGAATCGCAAAGCCGAGAATGTAAGCAATCATGTACAGCATGGCTGAATTCGGGTTTGTCGCAGCCATTCCGAGCACCACCATTAGAATCGGACCCGTGCATGGGGTCCATCCGGCTGAGAAAGCAACGCCAATCAGCATGGACCCGAAATAGCCGCCCGGCCTGTTCTTGAATTCAATCCGGCGCTCTTTCATCATGAAAGACGGCTTGAACACCCCGATGATGACCAGACCAAAGAAGACAATCATAATGGCGCCCAGCTGCCGAATCGTATCATCATACATCAGAAAGAAGCGGCCAATAAAGGAAGAGCTAAATCCAAGGGCAATAAATATACTAGAAAACCCAATTAGAAAGAAAAGCGTATGAAAGATGCTCCTTCTTTGAAGCATGGCATTATCCTTCTTCATCTCCGACACTGACATGCCTGTTATGTAGGAAAGAAAAGCCGGATAAAGGGGAAGGCAGCATGGAGAAATAAAGCTTAGGAAACCAGCTCCAAAGGCAAGAAACAAATTGATATCTTCCAAAAATAATACCCCCTACAACTGCAAACTGCATACGTTCTCATTCTATCAGATAAACCACAATATGGTAACTTTGTCGGTTTAATTTTCAGAACAGAAATTGACTATTTCTTTACAGAGAATCCAATCTCCGTTTTTTATCCCCAATATAATCATAAACTTTCCTTATTTCTTTGTCATAATCGTTTTCGATTTCAAAATACGGCAAACCTGCTTGTAAACACTTAGCTTTAAACTCTTCATGTTCCCTGATTAATTCTTTCATTGTTCTTTCTTCCGGATATTGACGAAGTTCAATGACATCCCTATGTTTCACTATGCTTGTTTCAACGTTTTCTTCAATATAAGACGTCGAAAAACCAAAGAATACTGGTATGATTTTTTCCGAATATGCGGCGTCAAATTCCTTTATGTAATGAGGCAATAGATAGCTGCCCTCCATAATGATTGATTGCTTATTTTCAATCATTGTCAGCATCATCCCTTTTAATATGGGCCAAAGATGATCTCCAATGACCTCTGTACGATCGAATGGTGTGAATCCGCATTTCTTATCCCCTCTATATAAGCCCATTTTTAAATGATCAATCGAGAAATAAGGAATATGGTACTTTTCCAGGAGTCTTTGAGCCATCAAGGTTTTTCCGGAACTGCCTACAGCACTGATTAAAATGATCATCTATCGCTCCATTCTGCAATAATAATTGCCCCTGTTTCACGATTGCTTCAAGCGCCATCCTCTAAAAACCTATCTAGAATTTGATTATATAGTTCAGGCTGGTCCATATTGGCCGTATGCCCGGCATTAGGAATCAATCCAATCTTTGTGTCGGTTTTTATTTTTTTGATATAGGCTGCTGCCTCTACCTCATATAATTCATTGCTGCCATTAAGGAGCATCATTGGCATACATATGTTTTGGATATGCTCACTAGTCGCCGCAGGATAATGAAATGTCATCGTCTGATTAACAAAATTCAAGGTTCTTTTCCACCGATCGCCATGCAGGCTCTCAAAATGCTCCGCTATCGCCGCGTCATTCTCTTCGATGTTGGAGAAATATTCATATTGCTTTTCCATAACCTCCTTTAACTCTTCCGGAATGAAAGGCGTATAACCTGTCAACACAATCCTGTTCACTAATTCCGGCACCCTTAAAGCAATATGTATGGCCAAAGAAGCTCCTAAGGATAACCCGACGATAGATCCCTCGCCTCTATCCTTGATTTGGGTAATCACGTACTCGACGGCATCCTCAAAATAATTATCTGAAGCTTCA
>CAJGCH010000213.1 GCA_904501845.1 uncultured Bacillaceae bacterium
ACAGATGACTTTCAAGAAGGCAGAAACGCATTTTTTGAGAAGAGAAAACCGAATTTCCATGCACGGACGGAGGAATGAGGATGAATGCAGCAGAACAAAAGGAACAGGCAAAATTTCATGAAGAATTACGTCAAAGCGTGCGCAGCATCTGCAGGAAATATCCTGATGAGTATTGGCGTGAGTTGGACGCTGAATCAGCATACCCTGAGGCATTCGTAAATGATATTACGAAAAACGGTTTTCTTGCAGCCTTGATTCCCGAGGAATATGGCGGTTCTGGGCTAGGGATAATGGAAGCTTCCATTATCCTTGAAGAGATCAACCGCTCTGGAGGCAATGCGGGTGCTTGCCATGCCCAAATGTATACGATGGGAACCCTGCTTCGCCATGGAAGTCTTGAGCAAAAGCGCACTTACCTCCCGAAAATCGCAGATGGATCCCTTCGGCTGCAAGCATTTGGTGTAACAGAACCAAATACGGGCACTGACACGACAAAGCTTCGAACGTTTGCCGAAAAAAAGGGAGACAAGTATATCGTCAATGGCCAAAAAGTATTCATCTCAAGAGCTGAGCATTCGGATTTGATGATTTTACTAGTCCGTACGACTCCATTAGAGCATGTCAAAAAGAAGACAGAGGGCTTATCCGTTCTGTTGGTTGACTTAAAGACATCGATTGGTAATGGTCTGACTATCAAGCCCATTCGGACGATGATGAACCATGCTACGACAGAACTTTTCATGGAAGACCTTGAGGTCCCGGCAGAAAATTTGATTGGAGAAGAAGGAAAGGGTTTTCGTTACATCCTAGACGGCATGAATGCGGAGAGAATCTTGATTGCGGCCGAGTGCATCGGGGATGGCAGATGGTTTGTCGAGCGGGCTGCCAATTATGCAAAAGAAAGGGTCGTATTCAATCGGCCAATCGGACAAAACCAAGGAATCCAGTTTCCGATTGCCAAGGCCCATGTGCAGATTGAAGCGGCTGACTTGATGAGAATCAAGGCCTCGGAATTATTTGACCGAGGGGAATCATGCGGGGCAGAGGCTAATATGGCTAAACTCCTTGCTGCAGATGCTTCATGGGAAGCAGCCAATGCAGCCTTGCAGACGCATGGTGGGTATGGATTCACAGAAGAATATGATATCGAACGAAAATTCAGGGAAACAAGACTCTATCAGGTTGCTCCGATTTCTACGAATCTCATATTATCCTATGTTTCAGAACATGTACTCGGTTTGCCCAGGTCCTATTAAACAAGGGGGATATAAGATGTTTTTTCCAAAAGAAGTGGAAATTATCGAAGTTGGCCCGAGAGATGGCCTTCAAAATGAACCGAACCCCATCACGACGGAACAGAAGAAAGAATTGATTGACCGGTTGGCTGATTCAGGCTTTAAACGGATTGAGACGGCCTCTTTCGTCCATCCAAAATGGGTACCGCAAATGGCAGATTCAGAGGAAATTGCCGCCTATTGCAATCAACTTGGCATGACATATATTGCGCTAACCCCAAATAGGAAAGCATTAGAAAGAGCGCTTGCCATGAATGTACCCCAAATTGCCGTCTTTATCGGAGCAAGCAACGAGTTCAACAAACGAAATATCAATCGAACGACGGATGAATCATTAAAAGAAGCTGAGATGCTGATCAGGGAGGCTAAGCAGGAAGGAAAATTCATCAGGGCGTATATATCCATGGCTTTCAGTTGCCCATTCCAAGGCTATGTGTCATTTGAAGAGGTAAACCATGTCTGCAGCCGGTTTATTGATTTAGGAGTTGATGAAGTCGACATCGGCGATACGAACGGGAAGGCAGATCCAAAACTAGTTTATGAACGTTTTGCTAGATTAACGGATTTATATCCAGACCAAACATTTGTCGCGCATTTCCATGACACGAATAAAATGGCGCTCGCTAATGTAATCGCTTCCACTCAAGCGGGCATCACGAAGTTTGACAGCTCTGCGGGAGGATTGGGAGGATGCCCTTATTCCCCGGGGGCTACCGGCAATGTTGCGAGCGAGGATCTTATTTCCATGTTTGAAGAAATGGGATGCCGGACCGGAGTCAATCGAGTGAAGCTTGCCGAAGCCAGCCAGTACGCAAAAGGATTGTCGAGCGTGAAGCTGAAAGGGGAATTCATATGAAAAATGCGTTCATTATAGACTCTGTGCGAACGGCTGTCGGACGAATGGGCGGCGCCTTGAAGGATGTTGAGGTCGATTATTTAGCCGCTAAGGTAATCAGCGAGATTGTTACGAGAACAGGGATAGATGCCAAACAAATCGATGAGGTCATTTTAGGACAGGCCAAGCAAAGCACGGATTCCCCTAATATGGCAAGGCTAGCGCTATTAAGAGCCGGATTACCCGTCGAAGTATCAGGCTATACCGTCCATCGCCAATGCGGTTCAGGAGTTCAGTCGATGAATAATGCCCAGCAGCAGATCATGTGCGGGTATGCGGATGTCATCATTGCCGGAGGGGCAGAAAGCATGAGCACGGCTCCTTATTATTTAAGGAATGCCCGCTATGGATATGGAGCAGGGAATGGGCTTCTCCTTGACCCAAATACGGAAAGTCAGCCGAGAGCACAGCCCATTGAGACATATGGAAATCTGACAATGGGAATGACGGCTGAAAATCTGGCTGAAAAATATGGTATTTCACGTACAGAACAAGATGAATTTGCACTCAGAAGTCAAGAAAACGCCAAAAGAGCTATAGAAGAAGGTCTGTTTGAGGAGCAAATCGTTCCATACGAGCTGAAGTCAAGGAAAGAAACGATTGAGTTCCGCGTCGATGAGCATCCCCGTGCGACAACTATGGACAAACTCTCATCCTTAAAACCTGTCTTCAAGGAGAACGGAACAGTGACAGCAGGCAATTCAAGCGGCAGGAACGACGGAGCTGGGGTGGTTTTGATGATGTCTGAGGAAGCATGTGCAGCCTACGAAATGAAACCAAAAGCACGTATCATCGCTCAGGCAACGGCCGGAGTATCCCCGGAAATCATGGGAATCGGACCGGCACCCTCTACGAGAAAGGCGCTAAAGCAGGTTGACTTAAGATTGGATGACATCGGTTTGATTGAGCTTAACGAGGCTTTTGCGGCCCAATCTCTTGCCGTTATTAAGGAGCTCTCACTCGACATCAATAAAGTCAATGTGAACGGAGGAGCTATTGCTCTTGGGCACCCATTAGGGGGAACGGGAGGCGTGTTGATGACAAAGCTCCTTCATGAGATGGAGCGCAAGGGAGAAAAGTATGGAATGGTGACATTATGCATAGGCGGCGGCCTCGGCATTACAACCATCGTCGAAAACCTGCTGGCATAGGAAGAAATGGGGAATGAACTTTGAGGAAATCAGACTGGCTGCAGCATTATAGGGGGCGACAGGTAAATGCAGAGGAAGCGATTTCAGTTATTCAATCGCATGATAAAGTCTTTCTCGCTCCCTTTTGCAATGAACCGCAAACACTCGTGGAAGAATTAGTTCGTCAAAAGGACAGATTTCAACAAACCATTCTCTATACCCTCAATATAGGGAGTCCCTGCCTGTATGCCCATCCGGATGCCGAATCACATTTCGTCATTCATAGCTTTCTGCACTCTGCCCGTCTAAAGCAAGCATATGAGAATCATTTCTGTGACTATTTGCCTGTTAATCTATCACAGATTCCTGATTGGCTGAAGGATAATCCGGTTGATGTCGCACTTATTCAGGTGAGACCTCCTGATGAGCATGGAAACTGCCATTTGGGCATCTCTGTTGACATCATCCACGCGCTCATTCAGCATGCAAATATCGTTATTGCCCAGATTAATGAGGAGCTTCCTGTAACATGTGGCCCTGCATATATTGGCGCAACAGAAATCGATCATTTTGTCTTATCCAATCGCCCCCTGCTTGATATCCCTTCTGCAGAAGGCCGAGAAGAGGAAAAAATGATCGGACAATATGTAGCAGATTTAATTCCAGAACGAGCTACCATCCAAATTGGAGTCGGCCGACTCGCAGATAGCATCCTTGGCTCCCTGAAGGGAAAAAGGGATCTTGGCATTCATTCCGGCTCGATTACGGATACAGTTGTTGAGTTAATGGAATCAGGGGTTGTGACAAACGCCTATAAAGAAATCAACCCAAATCAAACGGTGTGTACGACCCTGACGGGAACGAAGCGATTATATGGCTTCGCTCATCAGAATGAAGCCGTCCATCTCCAGCCGGCAGATTACACACATAATCCCGCTATCATCGCTCAGATCAGCCAGTTTTGTTCTATCAATTCTGCGCTTGAAGTAGACCTGTTGGGGAATGTCAATGCGGAACAGGCAGGAAAATACCCGCTTGGAGGTGTAGGTGGACAGATGGATTTCATCATAGGCTCCCGCCTATCTCATAAAGGGCGTTCCATCATTGCCCTGCCATCAACCGCCAAAAAAGGAACAGAATCAAGAATCAAATTATCAACATCCTTTGTGACATCCGTAAAGTCAGAAATTGACTATGTCGTGACAGAGCATGGTGTGGCCAGTCTATTCGGAAAGACCGTGAAAGAAAGGGCTGCCGAATTGCTAGCTATCGCACATCCAGTGTTCAAGGAAGAGCTCAAATGGCAGCTGAAGCAAAATGGAATCTGATTCAGCGAATGATGCGGATAAAAAAGAACCCTGTGTACTAACGGCTGTTAAAAAATAGAAAGGTGTTGGTCTCTATGTTAGAGGGAATTCGTATCCTGGATTTCACACAATACTTGCCAGGCCCTCATGCCACCCTGCGCCTTGCGGATATGGGCGCAGAAGTCATTAAGATTGAAGCGCCCTTTGGCGACCTTGCCCGTTCCTCCCTGGATGAACATGAGCAAAGTCCTGTTTTCCTCGCCCAAAATAGGAAGAAGAAAAGCGTCGTCTTAAATCTGAAGAATCAGGAGGATAGGAAAACCGCCCTTGAGCTTGCCCGAGAAGCCGATGTGGTCATAGAAGGGTTTCGACCAGGGGTCGCCGCACGAATTGGCATCGGGTATGAAGAAATCAAGAGCATTAAGCCAGACATCATCTATTGTTCCCTGACAGGCTACGGACAGACCGGGCCCATCAGCCATCTCGGCGGCCATGACATCAATTATATGTCCATTAGCGGAATGCTCGCTCAAATGAAGGACCAAAACGGCCAGCCGCGTCTTCCAAGCAATACGCTTGCAGATTTCATCGGCGGGATGGGTGCAAGCGAAGCGATATTAGCCGCCCTGGTCAAAAGA
>CAJGCH010000214.1 GCA_904501845.1 uncultured Bacillaceae bacterium
AAGACCACCGCTTCCTTCAACAGACTAGCCAATGTGTAATCATCAATCGATGCATCTAATTCTTTTACGGAAGAAAAAGCACTGTACAATATTTCCTTAAGCTGCTGGCTTTTCTCAATAAGCTGGATGTAAGAATCCTCTTTCTTCTGGCAGGCTGACAGAAGCTTTTTGATTTCTTTATACTTGGCCATCCAAGCCCTCATCTCTTGTGGTGAAAGCGGGATAATTCCATGCTTGCTCCAAAGGGCGTCCCATTTTTCATATAATTGTCGCCCCCCTTCATGAAGCTGTTCAAGCTTATGCTTGTATCCCTCAATCCGGCTGTTTGCATCCTCTATATCTTTCAGGTATTTCTGCTTCATACCGACCTTGGCTGACTCATGCCGCATGATATCCGCCAATTCATCGGCTTTCTCTAATCGTGCTTCATACATGTCTGCGAGATTGCCATCACCGGCATAACGGTCAATTTCCTCCTCTGTCATTCCCTGTCCTTCAATCGTTTTGCGAACGATCTTCCATCCTTCATCCCGTTTGCGCCGAGCTTCAGCCAGATGAACCTCCGTAGGTATGATGGTGCTCGCTTCAAGGTCACGGAGAGCTTTATGAGCGGATGAGAGCAGTTCCTCCTCCGTAACAATCTTTTGATTCCATGATAGGGCATCTTCTTTATAGGATTTCTCTTCCGCCATAAACTGCTCGATGGTCTCATCCAGAATGGGAATCTGAAGACAATCAAATTCATCTCTATCTCCATTCCAAAGAGGGAGCATCATTAATTGTTCATCAATGGCCTCCCGCATCTCAGCCATTTCGGCTTGTAATTCAGCCATTCTGTTTTCGAGCTGACCTTCTTCATGAACAGCAGATAAAGCTGTCTGCAAGTCATCAAGTGAGTGAAGCTCTCCATAATCCTCCCACTCTTTCTGCTTTTGATGAACGGACTCATCCAAAGCTGTGATACGCTGGCGCAAATCGGAAATCGTAGTTTTGAGAATACCATTCTTTTCATGCAATGCACGGATTCGCTCTTTACGTGAGGGATGAATTCTGAAGCTTTCCATTACCACCTCATCCCTTTTGCAGCCCATGCTGGCTAAAAGGTCATCTATTTGTTTTTCGCAAATCTCTGCCCGTGCTTTTAGGTTCTCAAAATCTCTTTTTTCCTTTTCAAAGGCTCCGATATCACCGTTTAAAGACTGGATAACGGTTTCTTCCTTCAGGATTGTTTCATCAATACTCAGACCCGCTAGCTTTTCCTTCAGCTTTTCAGCTTCCGCTTCTGCCGCTTGTGCTGTCTCTAAGCATGACTGTATGGTTTTGGATAATTCTCTCCTTTGCAGGGAACAATCATGAGGCAGGGCCGGAACGGAATCATAAATAGATAATTGCTCCAATAAAAGCTTTCTCTCCGCAAGCTTAGGAGAAGCATTGCGCAGCTTCTCAAGCTTCTTGATCTGGACAGAAACAGCGGCATATTTCTCCCGAAGCTCTATGAGTGCGGCCTGTCCATCTTTATATTCCTTCTCGAGCTCTTTCCAATGCCTTGCCAGCATAAGAGACTCATTGGCTCTCTTGGTCAGTTCCTTTTCCTTTCGGATAAGTTCATTGATAGGGGGCTTAGAACCCCCAGCTTTATAAAGGTCTCTGCTGGCCGAATCCAGCTCACCCATGACCTGCTTGATGATATTGATTCCAGAAGCCGCAGCGAAAAGACTTTCACCTACATGGCCATTGCTCTTAAGCAGGGTTTCGCCCCCCTCACGCAAGGTTTCATGATTCAGAGCGAACATGGAGCGGAATGTATCTTCGGATAACACATTGATAAACGGAACCAATGCGCTCTCAGGCAGGGCTTCTCTGGTTTCTCCAAGAAGCGTTTTTGTCTTACCTTTTCTTCTATAAAATGCGAGGGATTCGCCGGCCGAATTGGAAATGGTTCCCCCAATGAGAAGCTTTGAATTTGGATGGAGAAAGGAATCCTTCGAATTATGGGGAATGCCATATAACAGCTGAGTGATTGACCGTAAAAGCGTGCTTTTCCCCGCTTCGTTGTTCCCATATAGCACATGAAGTGATTGGGCTTGATCAAACGGAACCATATAATTCGTAAAATGGCCAAATGCCTCTATTTCTAAGCGGTCAAACCTCATAATTATCGCCCCCTCTCCTTAAGCAATCCGTCATTTATCATGTCCTTGGCTGCTTGAATCTTTTCTCTAATGGCATCCTCAGTATCTGGTATCACCGGCTCATCTCCCCGCTTAAGATCCATTGGCAGCGCATTATGCAACGATTGGAATTCCTCTTTAATTTCCTGAAGCATCTCTTCATATGATAGGTCATCCAGCCACTCCAGCATTCCTGTTACAGGATTTGCATGCGCTGCTTCAGATGACTGGTTAGCACTCGTTTTAAGCTTGATCTTTTCAATCCAAATATCCCCATTGCCAATGGAAAAGGCCATTGAACGCAGGTCACTTAGAACCCTTTCCCTATCACTTGCCAGTTCATAATGAAGATCGGTTTTTCCACTCAAAATAAATCTGAGGGCGAGCATCCTTCCTTCGGCTAAGTCGTAAGCCCTTTCGATTTTCGGTTCTATTTGCATCAGCCATTCTTCATACTGGGTGATTCCGGTTAAATCCGTTTCAATGACTTCCCACCTGAGAACATCAAGCGGCATATGCGTCATTTCCTTCAGGATGCCGTCTTCTACCTCAACTAGGGTACACCCCTTCACACCGGTTTCTTTACTGTGACGGCTTTGAATATTCCCAGGGAATAGGATAACGGGCTCTCTCTCACACAAAATCTCTCTCTTATGAATATGACCCAGGGCCCAATAGTCATATCCTTTCCCTTTCAAATCTTCAATTGAGCAGGGAGCATAATTTTCATGTCCTTCACGCCCGCCGGCAGATGTATGCAAAATACCGATATTAAAATATCCTTCCACACTATTGGGGTATCCTTTTGCCAGGTTATCCAGTACGGCTCTAGAGCTGAATCCTTGTCCATGTATGGCTACACGTATGTCATCCAATTGCCTGCTTTCGCATTTCTTCACATCTAACACATGGACATTGGCCGGCAGCTTAATTTCTTTTGTAATCACGCTTGCAGCATCATGGTTTCCCTTAATCATAAATACCGGTATTTCATGCTTTTCAAGTCTTGCCATTTCACTGGCGAAAAACAGCCCGGTATTATAATCCTTCCAATCTCCGTCATACAAATCTCCCGCTATGATGACGAAGTTCACTTGCCTGTTGATGGCTAAATCAATGAGATTGGTAAAGGCCTCTCGCGTAGCGCTTCGCAGCCTGCCGACCGGTGCCCCATCATAACGTGACAATCCTTTTAACGGACTATCCAAATGGATGTCGGCAGCATGAATAAATGTGAAATCCATCAATCTCTTCCTCCTTACAAGCAATCAAAGTTCGCCTTACTCTTAGTGATAGAATAACATAGATTACAGCCCCTTTTTCCATCTGGAAAGAAAAACACAAGAACATGTGTTCCTATCTAATTCGTAGTATACCCTTTTTAAACCGTTTATGCATTAGGATTTTGAAAAGGAACTAAAAAATAATCTGAATTTTCCCACCCGAAACCTTTTCCTGCTCCAATACGTACATATTCTTAAATCGAGTGAAAGGCCCAATGGAAATAAGCGCAATCCAAATCTTTCGTTTTATGGAGAAAGCTAAAAAGAGCCATTTTATAATAAGGAGTGAAGGAAAGATGAATATATACACTGAATCAAATCGAAACACCCTTCCAAAGGTGCTCTGGACATTCACTATTTCATTAGCCGTATCTTTACTAGGTTTTATTGCTGGAAATTTTCTGCCCCCAGCCTTATTCCTGCCGCTCATGATTTTAGAAGTTGTGATGCTTTTAGCCGCCTTCTTTGTCAGAAGGAGAAAGATGCTTTCATATGGCTTCCTGTATGCCTTCACATTTATTTCCGGAATCACATTGTACCCGGTCGTAACCAGTTATTTAATGACCATCGGTGCGGAACCCGTACTAATGAGCCTAGCGGCTACAGTCATTATTTTTGGCGGTCTTTCCCTGTATGCATCAACGACGAAACGTGACTTCTCCTTTATTGGAGGATTTCTGACTGCTTCCCTGCTTGCCCTTATAGTCATCGGGATTTTCAATCTTTTCTCACCTTTATCCTCGACGGCAACGCTCGTGTATTCTTTTATTGGCATACTAGTCTTTAGCGGCTATGTCATATTTGATGTCAATAGAATCAAGCAATACGGTCTTTCAGAAGAAGATGTGCCATTAATGGCACTCAATCTGTACCTTGATTTTGTTAACTTATTTCTTTATATCCTCCGATTCTTTGGAATCCTCTCCTCCAGGGATTGATAAGATTTGCTCGTTGTCCGCCGCTTTTGCGGCGTTTTTTTATGAATTGCGGTACATACTTTCTCTATTTAGAGGCACATTACAAATGTAATGAAAAGAAAGAATGAGACGAGGGTGTAGAAAATATGAGTAGTAAATCAGATAAGTCTAAAGTGAGTGGATGGTGCCTTGCAGCCATTGCCGCCGTACCGCTTATAATGACCTTAGGCAATTCTATGTTAATACCTGTTCTTCCCATACTGGAGAAAAAAGTTTCTATTTCCGCCTTTCAATCGAGTCTGATCATCACGAGTTATTCAGTTGCCTCTATTTTGCTTATTCCAATAGCAGGATACTTGTCTGATCGCTTCGGGCGAAAGACGATTCTTTTGCCCAGTCTTGCCATCACATTCATTGGAGGCCTTATATCTGGTTTTGCATCATGGAAGATGAATGATCCCTACATGACAATTATCATCGGAAGGATCGTTCAAGGAATTGGTTCAGCAGGTGCTTTTCCCATTATTCTTCCTTTAGTAGGCGACTTGTACAAGGATGATCATGAGGCAAGTGCTTGTCTGGGGATTGTTGAAACATCAAACACCTTCGGAAAGGTGTTAAGTCCCATTCTTGGAGCAGCACTTGCTCTATGGATATGGTTTATCCCCTTCTTTTCCATATCTTTTTTCAGCTTGATTAGCTTTTTAATGGTTCTTTTCTTTATCAAAGTTCCCAAAAAAGATGAGGAACCCATCAAGCTCCATGATTTTTTGCAGAAAGTCAAAAAAATCTTTAAAAAGGACGGCAGGTGGCTTTACAGTGTTTTTATTACCGGCGCGTTCATTATGCTTGTTTTATTTGCTATTCAATTTTATTTATCGAATATACTC
>CAJGCH010000215.1 GCA_904501845.1 uncultured Bacillaceae bacterium
CTTTATAGACTTAATAAACAGAACATATGTTCTGTTATGTAAAAAAGAGCATTTTTGCTCCCCTCCCCCTATTTCGCTCCATGTCTGCCGATAAATGTTAAAAAAATACCCTCTTTTATAATTGTTCGTTCTTTTGGCAAAATAACAGTTATTCAGCCAGTGAGCGATTCGCATTTCGCCTCAAAATAAACGAACATTTCTCCATAATAATCTTAAAATATTCGTCATTTAATATAGGTCTTTTAACTTTTTATTAACTATGTGTTGTATTTTATATGAAGATTTGGCACATAGTTGTAAAAGATTGTTGTTCTTTAAGCTTGTTAGTGTTTCGCGAATAGGATGATAGGTTATTGAATTTCGCTGCCGAAAAGGGTTTAATGAAGTCAATACGGTAAATAACAAGGAGGTTTAGTATGTTTTTGAAGAAAGTGACACTTTTACGTGATAAGATCCCTCATACGGACGAATATCCCTTTACCATCCCGGCCATTCGGCACCTGGATTCTATCCACTTTAAAAAGCCGGTATGTTTTTTCGTGGGTGAGAATGGAACGGGTAAATCGACCTTGTTAGAAGGTATTGCCTCCAATATCGGCTTCAATCCTGCCGGCGGCAGCCGCAGCAATATCTTCGAAGCCGATGCGCCAGAATCCATGCTTGGAGACTATTTACGCTTATCCTGGCTGCCGAAGATATCAAATGGGTTCTTTTTTAGGGCTGAGACTTTCTATCACTTTGCCTCCTATTTAGATGAAGTTGACGAAACAGGCTTTAGGGATTATGGCGGCAAATCCCTTCATCAGCAATCCCACGGGGAATCTTTCTTGTCCTTGTTTGCTAACCGCTTTTACGGCAAGGCCATCTATCTCCTGGATGAACCGGAAGCTGCACTCTCTCCCGCTCGCCAATTAACATTCTTACGGGTTATTCACGATCTTACGAAACAGAATAATGTCCAATTGATCATTGCCACCCATTCCCCTATCTTACTAGGCTATCCAAATGGTCAAATTATCAGTTTTGACGATGGTGAAACTAGAGAGGTTTCTTACGAAATGACCGATCATTACACGATTACAAAGTATTTCCTGCTAAATCGAGAGAAAATGCTGAACGAGTTATTTAAGGAAGACTGATTGAGTTTTTTGCATGTAGCTTCTTATTTTCTTGGAGGCTTTAATAGATTTGAACTAAGAAGATTTAGAACATAGTTGTTTTAGAAGGTTGTTGCTCTAATTGATTAATAAAATCAATGAAAATCCCTCTTAGCTAAGAGCGCTTAAAAGGATAATTGATTAATCCTATTATCACGAAAATGCGCCAAGAAGGATCATAGTTGCTTAAATTAAGCGTAAATTCCTTTAGAATATAGTTACTTTAAAGCTTTGTGTGTATGGTGCTGAATTGAACACAAAAAAAGAAGGCTGCCTGCTCTTTTATTGGAGCAAACGGACTTCTCATCTAATTTGCGGTATTTATTATCTTTTTTATACTTTTGCCTTTTCCCGAAGTGTATGCTTCAGCACTTTCCCGCTCGCATTACGAGGTAGCTCATCAATGAAAGTAATGTTGGTCGGAACCTTATATTTGGCCAGGTTTCTCAAGCAATACTGGATGATTTCCTCTTCCGTTAATTGTTTAGATTCCTTCAAAACGACATAGGCCTTCGGTACTTCCCCATATGTTTCATGCGGGATGCCGACAACTGCTGCTTCTAGTATTTCCTCCATTTGATATAAGACTTCCTCCACTTCAATGGGATAAACGTTTTCTCCTCCGCGAATCAGCATATCCTTTTTACGGTCCACAATATAGAGTAATCCGTCCTCATCAAGCTTCCCAAGGTCTCCGCTGTAGAGCCAGCCTTCTTTTAGCGCACCATCTGTCGCCTGCTTATTCTTTAAGTAACCTTTCATGACCTGAGGCCCTTTCACGAGTATTTCGCCAACCTCTCCTGGGGTGACATCACGGCCGGATGGATCGACGACACGTAGCTCTGTATTTGGAAGAGGCTCTCCGACAGAACCGATTTTCTCTAGGGCATATTCATCCTTTAAAGTAGTTGCCCCCGGAGAGTTTTCGGTCTGTCCGTAGAGGTTTTGCAGAGAAACATTCGGGAAATTGTTTTTTAGCTGCTTGACAAGCTCATAGGGCATTGGCGCGGCCCCATAAGCAAATAAGCGAAGATGGCTTAACTCCCTTTCTTTCATCGAAGGGGTATTCAAGAGCGTGCTGTATATGGCAGGAACCCCAAAGAATACCGTCACCTTTTCTCTTTCCATCGTCAAAAGTGTTTCAATAGGCGAGAATGCCTCCTCAATGATGACCGTTCCTCCGCGCTGCACGGTCGGTATGGAGAAGCAATGGCTCGCTGCACAATGAAAGAGCGGTGTGACGATATGCATTCGGTCTGCATATGTTAATTCAAGCGAGTTTGCCCATATTTCCGCGATAGCTTCAACATTGCTCACAGAAAGCATAACTCCTTTCGGCCTTCCTGTAGTGCCGGATGTGTAGAAAATAACAGCTGTATCCTCGCTGTTTAGCGGCGGTGCCTCAAAATCAGGCCTCGACTCGCTAATGACCTCCTCGAACGAATTATCTCTCCCTATTTCAAGGACATTTTGGAACGTATCCAGACTAATATTCTGCAGGCCTGATTGAATTCGTGCATCATAGATTAAAGCCTTTGCCTCTGAGTGACTGATGATATACTCAACCTCTGGAGGGGCGAGCTTTGTGTTAATGGGCAGTACAGGCAGGCCAGCCATCTGGCATGCGTAATAGGCAATCAAGAATGAATCCGAGTTAGGCAAATACAAGGCGATAATATCTTCATTCGTAAAACCCTTTTCCTTGAAGTAGCCTGCTAAATTGCTTGCTTTCTCGTAAAACTGCCGATAGGTTGTTTCATGCCCTTGGAATGACGTAATGATTCTCTCCGGATGCTCGCTTGCATGTATGGCTAATTGCTTAGATATGAACATCTTCCAGCCTCCCCTTAGACTATTATTGAATAGGCTCTTCCTTTAATAATCTTCTTAAGATTTTTCCGGTACTTGCTGCCGGAAGCTTATCGATGAATTCGATATAGCTTGGAGCTTTATAGACAGCCATCTTCAATCTTGCCCAGGCCTTTAATTCATTGGCCGTTGGTCTATGTTTGATACCTGGTCTAAGGACGATGAAGGCTTTCACGGCCTCTCCCTTATGCTCATCCGGTACACCGACAACGGCGCTTTGCCAAATGGCCGGGTGTTCGTTAAGCAGCGCTTCCACATCCTCTGGGAATATGCTGAATCCTGAGGACTTGATCATTTCTTTCAGTCTGCCATGGAAATATAGGTAGCCATCCTCATCAAGACTTCCAATATCGCCAGTACGTACCCAGTTGTCTATCAGACATTCATCCGTTGCTTCTTGGTTTTTATAGTAACCTTTAAAAACAGCGGGATTTGTAATGAGAATCTCTCCTCTTTCCCCTGCAGGCACATGTTCTCCTGTCTTTAAATCTATTATCTTGATCTTTGTCTCATAAGTAGGTATGCCAAAGCTTCCCCATTTCACCTTATCTTTTGGCATGAAGGTGTCACATGTATGTGTCTCGCTCAGCCCGTAGGCAGCCTCATATAATTGGCAGCCGTCAGTCAGCTCAGCCCATTGTGCAGCAAGCTTCTCGGTGACTGACGCACCAAAGCTTGTGGAGAGGTTTTGTCTCAAGGAGGATAAATTCCTTTTCTGGATTCCCTCAAGGTTCATGATGGCAATATTCATTGGAGCGGTGCTGTACCAAAGGGAAACCCCATGCTTTTCGATGGCTTGTACCGCTGTGTCAGCATCGAAGCGGGTAAGCATCACACAAGACTCTCCGCTATAGATGGGCAAGAAAACACCCATAACCATCCCAGCGATATGACAAAGGGGTGCAATGGACAGGCATGTACCCTCTTCGCATTGATTGCCAGCCATCGTTGCCGCTGTCTTAAATAAACTGCTTCCGTATGTCAGCATGGCGGCCTTTGGGCGCCCGGTCGTTCCAGAGGTAAAGACCATCATCCCAATATCCGTCCATAGGTCGATCTCCACAAATTCCTCGAAGGGTGTGGAGTACAGCAGTACACTTTTGAAATCAATAGCATCCCCAATCGTGTATTTCTTTGTCTTCAGTTCTTCTGGAACTGGCAGTACAGGCCTTTTTGGGAGGTAATCTGCATAATGGGCCGTGATGATGAATTGAATGGATGGAATGGCAGAGCGGACTTGCTGCAGCCTGGCGTATACCTCTGAACCGGCAATAACGGCTTTGGCTTCCACTTCATTCAGGAGATAAAGCAGTTCACTCTCCTTATACATCGGGTTTAAAGGCACAACAATCCCGCCAATGCGCCAAATGGCATAATGGGCTATGATGTACTGGGGACAGTTCTGCATATAAAGGGCTATCCGATCACCTTTTTGGATTTGCTGGTCTTGAAGAAACTGGGCGAAACAGTCAACGGCATAATCAAGCTCACTAAACGAAATGGAATTCCCGTAAAAGTGATAGGCTGCTTTATCCGGTTGCAAGGCCGCATGTATTTTAAGGTACTCATGAAGCGGCCTCTCCCCTAATTTATAGGTTAGCTTCTCTGGAACTCCCGCAGGCCAGTATGATTTTTCCTTTACATCTGCCATCTTGATTAACCTCCCTTATATTTTCAGAGCTTGCCAAGTTCTCGGCCGGCAATTCTGCCAGTAAATAGGCATCCGCCGAGAAAGGTCCCCTCGAGTGAACGATACCCATGGATTCCGCCGCCCCCAAACCCAGCAGCCTCACCGGCTGCATATAGGCCGGGGATTGGTTCTTGGTTTACATCCAGTACCCTTGCTTGTAAATCTGTTTGCAGACCTCCTAGTGTCTTTCTGCTGACGATATGTAAACGCACGGCTATTAATGGGCCGTTTTTTGAATCGAGAAATTTATGGGGTTTGGCGACTCGAATTAATTTATCACCGATATAGTGCCTTGCTCCCCTTATTGCGGCGAGCTGTAAGTCCTTCCCGTAAGCATTGTCTATTTCTCGGTCACGCGCTTCTATCTGGCTGCGGATGTCATCCGTATTTAGCAAATGCTCGCCAGACAGCTCATTCATGCCTATAACAAGCTCCTCTAACGTGTTTTTGATTATGAAATCCTCTCCATGATCCAAAAAAGACTGTATAGGACCAGGAGGACCAGGTAATATTCGTTTCATGA
>CAJGCH010000216.1 GCA_904501845.1 uncultured Bacillaceae bacterium
CGCCCGCAACCAATAATGGCAATTTGCCCTTCCGCACATATACTGTCTATGACTGATTGTGGATTGAAGGTGAAATGATGGTGCTCTCAGCTAGAATAGGAGATCAGGAAGTTGAGTGGTTTAGTGAATTAGAGCAGCATTTCTCAAAGTATAGGAAGGGGATTGTCGGCATCAATCAGACATTTCTATCTCCTTATGGGGAAATGCCGATTATTTATGCGGATTGGACCGCAAGCGGACGTTTATATAGGCCTATTGAAGAGAAGATAATGGAAGAGTTTGCTCCGTTTATGGCCAATACACATACAGAGTCGAATCAGACGGGTTCATTTATGACGAATGCGTATCACCATGCGAAAAAAATCATTAAGCGGCATGTGAATGCATCGGAGAGGGATGCGCTTATTTTGGATGGGTTTGGAATGACTTCTGTGATCAATAAGTTACAGCGCATGCTTGGGTTGCGCATTCCGGAGGCGTGGATGCCGCAGGTCCAGCTTAAGAAGGAGGACCGTCCGGTGGTGTTTATTACGCATATGGAGCATCATTCCAACCAAACATCATGGCTTGAGACGGTTTGTGATGTGGTCGTTCTGCCTCAAGGTGCCAATGGAGAGGTTAACCCGGCCGCTTTAGAGGAGCTGCTTCCTCTTTATGATGAGAGGCCGCTGAAGATTGGCTCTTTTACGGCTTGCTCGAATGTGACGGGCTTGATGACGCCGTATCATCAGCTGGCTCGCATTATGCATGAGCATGATGGAATATGCATAATTGATTTTGCGGCCTCTGCTCCATATGTTCGAATGGATATGAATCCTGGCGATCCGATTGAGGCGCTTGATGCCATTGTTTTTTCCCCTCATAAGTTTCTCGGAGGTCCTGGCACAAGCGGTGTGATGGTGCTGAATCAGAGCTTGTACCATAATCAAGTCCCGGACCATCCGGGCGGCGGTACGGTGAAGTGGACCAATCCGTGGGGAGACCATAGTTACTATGAGGATATTGAGGTCAGGGAAGATGGCGGGACGCCGGGGATTTTGCAAGGAATCAGAACCGCTTTGTGCATAAGGCTTAAGGAAGAGATGGGGGTGGAGAAGATGCTTGCTCGGGAAAAGGAGTTGTTAAGAATCATTCTGCCTGGACTAAAAGCGATTCAAGGGATTGATGTGCTTCGGGGACAGGAAGAGGAGCGGTTAGGCATCATTTCCTTTATAGTTCCGGGTGTTCATTATAATCTGATTGTTAAGCTGCTCAATGACCGGTTCGGCATCCAGGTCCGCGGGGGATGCTCCTGTGCGGGGACTTATGGCCATTGCTTGCTCAACATCTCAAAGGAACAGTCGCATGAAATCATGGAGGCAGTGGAGGCAGGCGATTTATCCGCCAAGCCAGGGTGGATCCGTTTTTCGCTGCATCCTGTCATGACGAATAAGGAAGCCCATGAATTTCTGTTGGCAATGCGGGCAATCATGAACCATCTTGATGAGTGGAAGCAGGAGTATGTGTATGACCCAATGACAAATGATTACTTTTATCAAGATTTGCACCGGGAGGATTTTGATTGGCTCTTTTATGTATAAACAAGAAATCCCCGACCAGATGGCCGGGGATTTTCACGCATCAGATGCGATGGGTTTCATAGATGCTCGTTTTTGCCAATGAGCGGAGAAGATTGACTTCTTCTTCGCTAAGCGGTTTGCTGTTGATGGCTTGGGCATTTTCGCGGAGCTGCTCCGGGCTGCTGGCGCCAGGGATGACGGCTGCGACAGCCTCCGATGAGAGAACGTATTGGATGGCGATCTCATTCATGGAACGCTCTTTGAATGCTTCTTTTATGGAAGAGAAGAGATGCTCAAGCTCTTCGTATGAATAATCGAGATAGCCTTCTTCGCGCACCTTATCCGATGCCTTGGCGAGCATTTTCTCTGACAAGAGTCCTTTTGCGAGCGGGCCTCTGGCAATGATGCTGACATGATGTTTCTTGGTGAGGCTGAACCATTCCTCAGGACGCCGGTCAAGCAGGCTGTATTGCATCATATTGGAGACGATGCCGGAACGATGGACATACTCATGGATGACATTCGGTCGGATGGAGGAGATGCCGTATTCGCGAATCAGCCCTTCCTGCTTCAATTCCTCGAATGCTTCAATCGTTTCGTCGATTGGGTCATCTAATGTTCCCCCATGCAGCTGATAGAGGTCGATATAATCGGTTTGCAGGCGGCGCAGGCTGTCTTTTACCGCTTGCTTAATATAAGCTTTGGATGGGTCCCAGCTCCAGCTTGTCTTCTCCTCGTTCCAGCGGTTACCTGCCTTCGTCGCGAGGATGAGATTACTGCGATGCGGTTTTAGGACCTTGCCGATGATTTCTTCATTGACGCCAAAATCATACAGGTCAGCTGTGTCGAAATAATTGATGCCTGAATCAAGCGCCTCGGCGAGAATGGAGGCAGCCTTCTTCTCATCTGTGCCCAGTGACATGCAGCCAAGCCCCATTTCTGATACATAAAGGCCTGATTGCCCAAGTTGCCGTTTATTCATGAAACCACTCCTCCTAATTTTTTTCGTTGATTCTATTGTATAGGAAGGAGTGCTATCCGTCATTTTAAACGTTGAGCATCGCGAATCATGTCAATGACATATACATATTTCTTGCCGTATTCCCGGATTTTTGCCCGTACCTCCCAGGCTTTTCCGCTCATAATTATTTGATTTCCACTAATTTTCACTCTCATTGTCCCACCCCTTTGGACATGCTATATGATAGAATATATGAACAAATGCACCTGTTAGACCAAAGGAGAGAAGATAAGAATGTATAAGTATGAAGAGAAAACTGTGAACACAAAACCAATCTTTAAGGGGCGTATCTTGGATGTTCGAGTGGATGAGGTTCTTTTGCCAAACGGCAAGACATCTACAAGAGAATTAATTAAGCATCCAGGGGCGGTAGCCATCATTATGGTGACTGATGATAATAAAATCGTCTTAGTAGAGCAATACCGCAAGCCGATGGAAAAGCCGCTCGTGGAAATTCCGGCAGGGAAGCTGGATGAGGGAGAAGAACCGCTTGCATGTGCGGTCCGTGAGATGGAAGAGGAAACAGGCTATGAGTGTGAATCGATGGACAAGCTGATTTCCCTATATACATCCCCTGGATTTGCGGATGAAATCATACATATTTATGTGGCGAAGGGCCTGAAGAAGAAAGAGAATGCGAAAGGCTTGGATGAGGATGAATTCGTTGACTTGATGGAAGTGACGCTTGAAGAAGCTCTTGAGCTTGTTAAGGAAGAGAGAATTCAAGACGCAAAGACAGCGTACGCCATTCAATACTTGCAATTGCAAGAGGCGCTATTGAAGTAATGAACATATATTATGGGGATTTTCATGTCCATGTGGGGAGAACGAGATCAGGCAAGCCGGTCAAAATCACTGGCGCGCGCTCGTTGACGATTGAAGGCATTCTGGAATATGCAGCCAATCGCAAGGGGCTGGATATAGTCGGGGTGATTGATTGCCACGTGCCTGAAGTGATTGATGAGCTGAAGGCGCTCATTCAGCAGGGGGATTTAGCTGAACTCGAGGAAGGCGGATTGCGATACAAGGATGGCACCGTCTTGATTACGGGAAGCGAGATTGAGATCAATGATGAACATTGCAAGGGACCGGTTCATGTGTTGGCGTTCTTTCCGACTTTGGCGCAAATGGAGCTGTTCTCAAACTGGTTCTCCGAGCGGGTGAAGAATATCACGCTCAGCTCGCAGCGTATCTATGAGAGGGGAACCGTCCTGCAGGAGAAGGTAAAGGAGCTCGGGGGACTTTTCATTCCGGCTCATATCTTCACCCCGCATAAAAGCTTGTTTGGTAAAGGCGTTAATCAGTCGCTCACCGAAATTTTTGACCCGGCCCTCATTGATGCCGTTGAGTTGGGGCTGAGCGCAGATACGGCAATGGCCGCCCGTTTGAGTGAGCTGGACGCTTATCCGTTCTTGACGAATAGTGATGCCCATTCTTTGCCGAAGCTTGCGCGGGAATACCAGCAGCTGCTCTTGGAAAAACCGAACTTCAAAGAATGGGTTAAGGCGCTCCGCGGGGAGGATGGCCGCAGGATTCTCGCTAATTACGGCTTGAATCCATATCTCGGGAAATACCATGAGACGGTTTGTGAGAATTGCGGGGAGATGCTTGAAGCTTATGAGGCGAGATGCCCGTATTGCGGCTCCACCCAGGTGACAAAAGGGGTGGCCGAACGGATTGGGGAGCTTGCGGACCGCCATTTCACAGAAGCGAAAACGGAGCGCCCCTCCTATATCCACCACATCCCGCTTGAATTCCTGCCAGGGCTTGGCCCAAAAACACTTGATAAATTGATTGCCCGCTTTGGCTCTGAAATGGCCGTCATTCATGAGGCTTCATTTGAAGAACTGTCAGAGGTTGTGCCGGAAAAACTTGCCCGGCTCATCCAGCAGGCAAGAAAAGGCGAGCTATCCCTGCAAAAGGGCGGCGGCGGAATTTATGGAAAGGTGATTCGTGAATAACTGATAGATATCTGGAGGTTCTATTCTTATGATGGAACCTCCTTTTACATAGTAGGGGGCAGGGGAATGGAGATTAATTATAAATTATGGACTGTTTGCTTGGTTCAAAAAGGGGATCATGTTCTGTTGTTAGATCGGCAACATGACGATTTTCAAGGATTCATCCCGCCAGGAGGAAAAGTGGAGTTTCCGGAAAGCTTGACAGAAGCAGCGAAGCGAGAGGTAAAAGAAGAAACAGGGCTGGATGTGAGCAATCTTCAGTTTAAGGGGATATATGAATATGTTAATCCTGTTAAGAATGATCATTATATGATTTTTAACTATAAGACCAGTACCTTTAGCGGAACCTTGCTGGAAAACACCCGTGAAGGAAAGCCTGTTTGGATACATATAAATGAGGTTTATGATCTCCCTATGCAAGATTCAATAAGAAGAAGATTTCCTTTGTTTTTTGAAGAGGGAACGTTTGAAATACATGTTGAATGGGATCAGGAGAAAAATCAAGAGGGGAGAGTAAGCGTGAAGAGAACGTGAACAGAGGAGAAAAGGAGCATTTTTGAAGTGACCCCAAAAAGTTAGACATAGTTATTTCCTTAAGCAGCTCGCATTGAATGAGTCCGATATTGTATCGGGCTCATTCCTTTTAACTTGACCTTGATTCGTTTGTGATTATAGTAATGAATATATTTATC
>CAJGCH010000217.1 GCA_904501845.1 uncultured Bacillaceae bacterium
AGAATTAATCAAAGGGAAAATCAGTCCTGATGATGTCGATCCTAATGATTTGAAGCCAAATGAAGCCGGACATATCAAATTCAACGGCAAACGAGCAGGTGCCTACCGGAATGAGGATGGCTCCTTATGCGTATTGGACACGACATGCACTCATATGGGCTGTGAGGTAAGCTGGAACAGTGGAGAGTGCTCATGGGATTGTCCATGCCACGGCTCACGTTTTGATATAAATGGGGAAGTGATAGAAGGGCCTGCCCTCTCCCCTTTAAAGAAACTCAACTAGAAATTCTTAAGAATGTCCAGAGGCTGGGACATAAATATTTCAGTCAATGATAAATCCGAACTATTAGGTGATATTTGAACTCAACTGCACCCCAATTGTTAGACACACTTCACAATTGGAGGTGTCTTTTTTATGGCTAAATATACAACCGAACAAAAACTCAATGCCGTTACTTCAGATTAATATTTTGTCTAATAATTCAGGTTTTTAGCTGTCTTCAATAAATCGGTTCATTCTGTATACCATTATTACTAACCAGTGGAATTTCGCTGCGGCCACTCGACTCCTGCGGGATGTAGAGGAAAGGCTGAGACCCCGCAGGCGTAGCCGAGGAGGCTCTGATCCTCCCCGCGGAAAGCGAGTGGCTGTAGCGCAATGGAACGAACTTGTTCTTCCAGCGAAACTCAATGAGTAAGGAACAAAGTCTAGTAAGATTTATTTAGATATCGCTCGTTTTTCAGGATCGTTTATACGTTATGTCCCAGCCTCTTTTATTTTTAGCGACCACTTTTACCGCACCAGTCCCTAGCTTGAATTAAAGCCGCCATGTTAGTCAGCCAAAGAGGCTTCCGCATAAATACCCGAGAAAAAAAGGCATAGACGTTAACAAAAACATCTATGCCTTTTCTTTTCGGACCCCTTGGGAGAACCAGCCTTGCTGGAAACCCATAGAGAACTTCACTATTCACTTAAATTCTCAATCTCAGTTAACAGATCATTATAAACAGCTATGTCCTCCAATAATCCAATCTCCTCAAGTAATTCTGGGCTTAATGCTTTCGCCTCTATATTTTCTAAATACACCTCGATGCCGCTTGCTAGTTCCTTATTTTGCTCGACCACTTGATAATGGATATCCTCTAGCATTGCCGGCGCTTCCAGCATATTGAATCCTTCTATTTCGGTTTGCATTTCCGTTAATAACTCTTCTAATTGAATGGTCGAATTCAAATCATTTATGGCTGATTCTGCTGCAGACGGCAGTTCATTGGCGAACTGATTTACATCATTAATGTAATCGGCAGCTTCTGTTACATATTTCAATGAATCTGACACTTGTTCCATTTCTGAACAACTGGTTAAAAAAACAGCCATCGGTAATAAAAGCACCGCAAATAATTTCTTCATCTTCTCCCCCCTTTCTTCCGTATGAACCACGAAAGAACCGATTGCTCAGGCCAAATAAAATCCTAAACAACGAATTAACAAAATTATACTATTCTTTTCAAGAATAAACCATCGAAGTGAAATACGAAGCCATAGTGATGGCCTACAGCCATCTTATACATTTTGAAGGAATAAGATGCTTTTAATCGCTGGCCGCCCTTCTATAATAAGAGGCAAAACTATTAGCCAAAAAAGCTGCCGCATGCATAATGCAGACGGCAGCTTCCTTTTTCAGGCTTTATATTCATTAATATGGTTCAGCATCATGACCCATGTCTTCCGCTTTTTTAACGGCTTCATCAGCCCTAGGAGAGCTAGTGACTTCCTGCTGCTCCATTTCTTTCAATGCCTTCGCCAACCCTTCACGCACTCGGCTTCCATACTCTTCATCAGCCTTTGTGAAGTGTTCAATCATTTTTTCTTGAATAACTGGTGCACATACCTTAAGGGCATTTACCAGATTGTTAATGAGGTCATCTTTTTCCCAATCCTCAAAGTTACGATACGTTTCGCCAGCTTGCTTGTGATCATTAGCTCGCTCGATTCTTCGCCTTACAAGACGGTCATTGTATAATGGCTCGTGATCTTTGCCCTCTTTTTCCGCTTCAACAAACCCTCCAAGATTGGTCGGTTCATAATTGACATGCGGATTGGACTCATTGGCAAAATCTACAGAGTAAGTCATTTGCCCATCTGATTGATTTGTCCTAACTTTCGTTTTTGGTGCATTAACCGGCAATTGAAGATAATTAGGACCTACTCTGTATCTTTGTGTATCTGAATAGGAGAAGGTTCGTCCTTGCAGAAGTTTATCATCCGAGAAATCTAAACCATCGACAAGTACGCCTGTCCCAAAAGCCGCCTGCTCGACTTCAGCGAAATAGTTGACAGGATTCCGGTTCAAGACCATTCTTCCTACAGGCAGGAACGGGAATTGGTCCTGTGGCCATAATTTTGTTGGATCTAACGGGTCGAAATCCAATTCAGGGTGCTCATCATCGCTCATGATTTGCATGCACAGCTCCCATTCTGGATAATCCCCTCTTTCGATTGCTTCATATAAATCCTGTGTCGCATGAGCGACATTTTTAGCTTGAATTTTCTCTGCTTCTGCCTGGGTAAGATTTTTGATTCCTTGTTTAGGTTCCCAATGATATTTTACTAGAACAGCTTCGCCATCCTTGTTCACCCATTTATACGTATTGACTCCAGAGCCTTGCATTTGTCTGTAATTCGCCGGAATTCCCCATGGGGAGTGCAGGAATGTAGCCATATGAATGCTCTCTGGTGATTTCGAGAAGAAATCAAACATTCCTTCAGGATGCATAAGGTTAGTGACTGGGTCTGGCTTAAAAGCATGAACCATGTCTGGGAATTTAAGCGGATCGCGGATAAAGAAGATTTTTAGGTTGTTACCGACCAAATCCCAGTTTCCGTCCTCTGTATAGAACTTGACCGCAAAACCGCGCGGGTCGCGCGCTGTTTCGCTCGATTCACGGGCACCCGTCACTGTCGAGAAACGGACAAAGACCGGTGTTTTTTTCCCTGCTTCCTGGAACAGCTTAGCACGGGTATATTTAGAGACTGGCTCGTCCCCAACTTTTCCGTAGGCTTCAAAATATCCGTAGGCCCCGGCTCCCCTCGCATGAACAACCCTCTCTGGGATTCGCTCCCTGTCAAAGTGAGAGATTTTCTCCAAGAAATGATAATTTTCCAAGGTCATAGGTCCGCGGTTTCCAACCGTCCGGACATTTTGATTATCAGTAATCTTATGTCCCTGACGATTGGTCAGCACATCTTCTTGGGCTTTCTCTTTCTCTCGGGTTTGTTTCTGATTCATTTCATCTTTGGATTGATCCATTAATAATCCCCCTTTGAAAAATAAGCATCAGTTCTCCCTTCCCTCTGAGTAAATTATATAAACGCAATTCATGCTATTTTTTACATATTAAGAGACTTTTAACCACTCGTTTGGTTGTAAATGGCATTGAACTAGGTATATCGACTCATTCGCTGCGTACGATGAAAATTCTTTCAGACCAGTGTGTAATCTTTAGCCTTTTACTGTATAGTACGTATTAGTGAAATTAGCAAATAAATGAAAACGAGATGATAATTTTGACGATTATTCTTGCCCTCTTGGCAGCGGTATTTGCCGCACTAACCTCCATTCTGGCTAAAATCGGCATCACAAATGTTGATTCGAATCTTGGCACTGCTGTTCGAACAATCGTTGTTCTTATAATGGCGGCAATCATTGTCCTCATTACGGACACGTGGCATATGGCTGATTCCATATCGGCAAAATCATGGATATTCATCATTCTCTCCGGCCTGACGACAGGTCCGTCCTGGCTTTGTTTCTTCAAAGCTATTCAGCTCGGTGATGTATCAAAGGTGGTTCCAATAGACAAAGCGAGTATTGTCTTGACGATCATCCTTTCTTTTATCATCCTTAGAGAGCCTCTAGCCCCAATGGTTGTGATAGGAGGACTTTTAATCAGCGCGGGAACATTCATCCTGATAGGAAGAACGAAGAAGAAAGAGAAAACCAGCTTGAAGCAATCATACATATTCCTTGCACTCATGTCGGCTATCTTCGCTGCCTTGACAAGTATTCTCGCAAAGATCGGAATTGAGGATGTCGATTCTAATCTCGCAACATTCATTCGGACAATCGTCATTCTTCTATTCGCTTGGGGAATTGTCCTGTGGCAAGGTACGGCTCATCAGTTACGGGATGTCACAAAAAAGTCCTTCCTTTTTCTTATTTTATCTGGGATAGCGACCGGTCTTTCTTGGCTATGCTATTTCGGAGCTATCTCATTAGGGAAGGTTTCGGTTGTCGCACCGA
Organism: uncultured Bacillaceae bacterium; assembly: GCA_904501845.1. GTDB lineage: Bacteria > Bacillota > Bacilli > Bacillales > Pradoshiaceae > Pradoshia. The sequence goes on from CAJGCH010000217.1 coordinate 4,305, forward strand.
TCGATAAGTTCAGTACGGTGCTTACGATGATTCTCGGGGTCATCATCTTAAAAGAGAAATTATCTAAACAGACAATCATTAGCGGTGTTGTTATCACAGCTGGGACCATCTGCCTTATTGTATGAGGATACATACAAAAACCCCTTGGAAAATTCACTCCAAGGGGTCTTCAAGCTTTATCGATTAACTGTTGCATACTATGCCGGAAAGCTGTTCAAATTCTTTCTTGATATAGTCTTGTCCTTTATCAAACTCTTTTAGCAGGCTTTTTAATTGCTTGACTTTTTTGTACGCTCTAATTTTCTGCTGATAAACATCCACGGTAATGGAATGATCGACCATTCGCTCTGCTTTTAAGATTTCAATTCCAATCATGCTTTTTAAACCTGTATTCGTTATATATTTCTCCATAAGTAAATACCACCTCATAAAAACCAATGCTTTAAGTCACGATTTTATATTAGCATAATTATTTTTTTACCTATGGATTCCTGACAATATTGTTAGAGAAACAGGCGTGATTGTTATATTAGATCGATTTATATCACCTGAATTTATGTACCGGCGCGCATACAAATATCTATATAAATACGGAATGTGGTTGGAAATTTACCTGATACCTTAATATTCCCGGATTTCATATCCCACATTTTTAATTGTGCTGATGATTTCCCGGCCCAGTTTTCGCCGGATTCGATTGATTGTTGTATTGATAATATCCTCACTCATCTCTCCATGCTCTGACCAGATAGCTTCCCATAATTCTTTCTTCGTAACAATCTGATCTCTATTGTCGAGAAGATACGTTAATACTTGCATCGGTATCTTTGACAATGTCTCAACGGAACCGTCCTTTAAAGTAATCGTTCCTTTCAGCGGTTC
>CAJGCH010000218.1 GCA_904501845.1 uncultured Bacillaceae bacterium
GGGCTTATTCTCGGCTCTGTTTTTATGAATAACGGGAATTATGGAACTCCTGTGGCCCTATTGCTTTTTGGGGCGGCCGGTTTCCATTATGCGATTATCCTGATGGTTATCCAGACAATCGTCATGGCGACTGTCGGCATCTACTTTGCTGCACGCGGCGGAGATATTGGCGGCGGATTCAAGGATACGGCGGGAGTAGTCATGCGGATGCCGATTGTCTACGGGGCGTTGGCAGGCTGGCTCTTTCAAGTGACTGGCATCACGATTAGCTCCTCGTTCATGACTACAATTGACCTCGTGGGGAATGCTGCCATTCCGACCATCATGCTAGTCCTAGGGATGCAGCTTGCAAAGATCTCCCTTAAGAATATTGAAAGAGAGAAAGTAATCTATGCGATAACCCTTAAGCTAGCCATCGCTCCCATTATCGCTTTTGGGATTGGCTATTTTCTGCCTGTTGACCCTTTGCTCAAACAATTAATGGTCATCATGGCCGGAATGCCGTCAGCAGCCAATACAACCATGTATGCCATTCAATTTAATACCGAACCCGAATTTGTTTCTGTTTGTACATTCTTGACGACCGTATTGAGCCTGGTGTCACTGCCAGTGATATTCGCCTTTATCCTATAGGTATGACTAATCTCGCCGTATCGGGCGTAGAATGCAGGGAGAATGGGCGCTGAATCATGCTGTTCGGTGTCCATTTTTTTCTTTCGGTCATTCCTCCCTGTACAGAACTCAATTGGGAATGGTGTCACTGTGAACCGTTTAGCCATACCGCCTCAAAATTATATATCAGCTCCCATCATAAAAGAGGGTAGACCAGATTATATATAGTAAGAAGAAATGGGAGGAGGAGATGGTTTGGAATATAGCGCTATCATTAAAGGGAATTATCGGTATTCCCTCAAAAGGGAATGGGATGACTACAATTTAAAAAAAGCCGTATTTGTCCTTTTGAATCCTAGCACGGCAGATGACACCCTTGATGATCGGACGACGCAGCGTTGCATCTCCTTTGCAAAGAAAATGGATTGTGGTTCATTGGAGTTAGTGAATTTGTTTGCTTATCGGTGTACGAATTGGAGAAAACTGAAGGAGTTGTCTAAAGAAGAAGCGACTGGACCAGAGAACCAATTCTATCTCGAAAATGCCTTGCATAGCGGGGCAGTCATATTGGCAGGGTGGGGAGAGAATTGCATGATTCATCATAAGGACTACCGTGAACTGGCTGAATGGTTCAAAGGTTATTCTCCCTACTGTCTCGGCGTGACGAAAGATGGTCATCCTAGACATCCTTTATATGTGAAAAGTGATACGCCTTTAGAAATCTACCAATTTCCTCTGAAAGCTAAAAAGTGATAGGCTGCCGATCTGGCAGCTTTATTTATTTGTTTCAGCTTTAGGTTGTGCCTCTTGTCTTGAGGCTTTTAAAAAATCTTCAAGCTTTACCTTCCCCACCTTCTCTTCGTTATTTGTTTTAAATATCCTCATTAGATTGGCATTTCCCTTTTCTTAATAGAAAGATATATCGGGCTGCGAGCACTGGACAAATTAATTAATGTAATGCGGTTTAAACGTTACTAAATTGTATGCATAATAAATGATATTTCGACATCGTAGAATAGCTTAATATAAAAAAACGAATGAGGCGGCTATCAAGGCCATTAGGACTGGTATGATAGAATGAAGTATAGGCGCTCGGATAGAAATCCGGGGGTCTTTTTTAGTGGAATATCCATCTTGTTTTTATTTCAATATAATTGATGCTATATAAATGGTAGCTTACTTGTTTAGTTAATGAACTATGTCGAAACGAATGACCAGTAACCATTAATGGATATAAATGGAATATAAGTAGGCTGATAAGCACTAAAAAACCCTAAAATGTGATAGTTAACGACATTTTGAAATATATTTGTAACATAACGATAACTTAATTGTTATGTTTACATGCTATACTTCTATTTGTTAGAAAGAGTTCGATTTACTAGAAAAATTATGTTTGATAAATAGATAAATATATTTCAGGGGGAAACTACATGTTGAAGAAGAGTTTTGTTGCACTGAGCACGGCTGTAATGCTCGGCTTCGGAAGCTTTGCTGCAGTTCCGTCGGCTAGTGCAGAAAAAGACCCGGCAAAGCAAGCTGCCGTAGATAAGGCACAAGCGAAGCTGGATAAAGTGCAAGCTGAAATTGCTGCACTAAACAAGCGCATCAAGCAAGTGGATCAAGCAGTTAAGGATAATCAATCCATGATTGATTCAACAGAAAAACAAATCACAACAAACAAAAAGCAAGTTGAGCAACTTGAAACTGAAATCGTTGAATTAGAGAAACGCATCGAAGAGCGTACTGAGATTTTGAAACAGCGTGCCATTACATATCAGCAAACTAATGGTGATGCATCATACTTGGAAGTATTGTTAGGTTCAACTAGTTTCGGAGATTTCATTGAGCGTATCGGAGCTGTTTCTACAATCGTTAAGGCAGACCGTCAGTTGATGGAAGATTCCAAAGCGGACCAATTGGCTCTTGAAAAGAAGCAATCAACTGTTGAAAATAAGCTTGCTGATCTTAATGACATGAAGACAGAGCTTGTAGGCATGCAGAAAGATATTCTCCAACAGCAAAAGCAAAATGAAGAATTAAAAACGACTTTGAAAGATAAAGAAGCTGAAAGCAAGCGCCAATTAGCGGAAGCTGAAGCTCAAAATATCGATATCGTTATTCAAGAAGTTCCAGAGGAAGCTGTTAATGCAGCTGCCGTAACAACGGTTGCTAGCGCGGGTTCAGCACCATCTGAAACGGCAAAATCTGAAAAAGAAGAAACGAAAAAGGAAAACTCTTCAAGTTCTTCCTCTAGCTCAAGTTCATCAAAACCAAGTTCATCTAAGCCTAGCAGTTCTTCTTCTAGCAGTTCTACTTCATCTAGTAAAAGCATCCAAAAGGTTGTTTCAGCAGGCTATAAATATATCGGAAACTCTGTTTATGTATTCGGCGGCGGACGAACAGCAGCTGATATTGCGGCAGGACGCTTTGATTGCTCCGGTTTCGTAAGCTGGGCATTCAGACAAGGCGGTTACTCTGTTCCAGCAAGCACAAGCGCGCTTGTATCAGCAGGAACAAAAGTGTCTTATAGTAACATCCAAGTTGGAGATATGGTATTCTTCAATACGTACAAAACGAACGGCCACGTGGGCATCTACGTTGGTAACGGTCAATTTATCGGATCCCAAAACTCAACTGGCGTAGCGGTTGCCAGCATGACAAGCGGATATTGGAAACAAAAGTTCAGCGGACTTGTAGTACGCGTTCGCTAAGATTAGATAAAGAGAATCGCCCTCATAAGTTGTGAAAATAACTTATGGGGGCGATTTTTTTATTTTGTGGAGAAAGATTATGAATTGACGAGTTTCTTCTATTATATTGGAACTACATTTAGCTTTCATGAAAACGTACCTAACAGGAAATCCCGTTAGGTACGTTTTTATTAATTCTTCTTAACAGTTGTTTTCTTCACCTTGCTTGTGTTGCCAGCCTTATCCTTTGCCGTTACAGAGAGGGAGGTTCCGGCTTTTTGTTTCTTGATTTTGACGGAATAGGAGCCATTGCTCTTAGCAGTGGCTGTGCCAAGTGTTGTCTTGCCTGCCTTGACGGTCACCTTTGCACCAGCTTCAGCTTTTCCAGTTACCTTTGTTGAATTGATGGTTACTTTACTGACAGAAGGAGCTGGTGGAGCTGTTTTATCCTTTACCGTTACTTTTTTCGCTTTGCTAGTGTTGCCGGCCTTGTCCTTCGCCGTTACGGAGAGTGAGGTTCCAGCTTTTTGTTTCTTGATTTTGACGGAATAGGAGCCGTTACTCTTAGCAGTAGCAGTGCCGAGTGTTGTCTTGCCTGCCTTGACGGTCACTTTTGCGCCAGCTTCTGTTTTCCCGGTTACGGTTTGAGCTTTATCGGAAACCTCTCCGACCGTCGGGGCATTTGGAGCTGTTTTGTCCTTTACCGTGATCTTTGTCTTGTCGCTTACTAAACCAGTCTTCTTGTCGGTTGTCGTCGCATATAGGACAGTTCCGGCTTTTAGCTTATTCGGAAGCTTGACGGAAAACTTGCCTCCTGCCGCAGCTGCTGTCAGCTTCAATTTCTTATTATCGGTGATGGTGACAGTTGAGCCGGAAGCAGCTTTGCCTGTGATTGTCTTGCTCGCATCAGTTACGGCATTCATGCTTGGTTTCTTAGGACCAGCAACTTTGTGAATAGTAATCGTTTTTGTGACTTCATGTCCGACCAGGTCTGTGAGTACGAATTCAACTTCGTTAGCTCCATCTTCAAGATTAAGGGTAATATCCTTCGTCTGCTTGAATTCCTTGTATGTCGGGAAGTCTTCAATATCTACGAATGTATTGATTTCTTCATTTCCATTGACCAAAAGGCGGAGTGCATTGTAGTTGTCTGCGACAGATACCGTCACTTTCTGGGTGGAAGATGAAGAGTATTCCTTATACTTCACATCTAGAGCAGGCGCTTTAATGTCAATATAGATTTCTCTGTTGAAATCAATTTCATTGCCTGCCTTATCAGCTGCAAGGAAACGGATTTCCTGTTTGCCTTCTTTACTGAAGGTAACAGTATCTTCGAAATTATGACGTTTCGTTTCGTTATCCAATGTTAAGGCGAGATCTTTTGTTTTCCCCTCATAGGCTACTCTCACATAATCTAGCTCAGAATCATCTGTCACATAACCCTTGATCGGAATCTCCAATGAATCGAAGTTGCCGGTTGCTTCCGGGATTTCGGAAACGATATATGGGACAGTCTGGTCATTGGCGGTTTGGAAATCATGGTTTCCGGCATAATCATGGGCGGTGACTTTAATATCGTCGCCTTCATTGACGGTAACCGGTGTCTTGCCTTCATCGTTATAGGTATAATCCGTTAGCTTGATACGGTATGTGTTATCGCTTGTCGGTGCGATGCGGCCTTCTAGCTCATTCCCGTTAATGGCGATGGTCAGGTATTTGACTCCAGATCCAGAGCGTGTGTCTGCTGCTTGGAAGGTGATCGTTTTTGTCTCATCTTCATATTTCAGTTTTGAGACGGTTGGTGCTGTATTATCTACGAGAACAGGCATTTTGAATACTTGCGGCTGTTTGCCTTCATA
>CAJGCH010000219.1 GCA_904501845.1 uncultured Bacillaceae bacterium
ATCCGAATGACAGGGGATACGAACTGATTGCCGCTCGCATTTATGATGAGATGAAGGAGCGGACGGTAGAAACGATTTATACAGAGGGAGAAATGAATGGGGTGGCGAATGATGAAGAAGTGGATGAGTGAGTGGGGATTGTGGAAGATTTTATTTTTTGCCTTGCTGGCTGTGAATTTGGTGTTTGCCGGTATATTATTCTATTGGATGACTAGACCGATTGAGGATACAGAGTCATTAGATAGACTGAATCAGAATAAGGATATGGTCAGCATTCCTTTCTCCTCCAATAAAGAAGATCTTAACAGGGTAATAAATCACTATATTGAGGAAGAAGTGGCGGATAGCCCGATTGATTATGATGTTTTATTAACGGATAATCTTGAGTTATATGGTACGTTGAGAGCCTTTGGGAAAGATGTGCAGCTGAAGGTGTTATTTGAACCTTATACGACGAATAATGGCAATATCCTTCTGCGTCACCGTTCTATTCAAATAGGTGAGATGAGCTTGCCGGCAACCTTTGTTTTGAACTATATCAATGAAAAGTATAAAGTGCCGGAATGGGTCACAATCAATCCGGCAAAGAAGACCATTTACTTATCATTGCGGGAGATGGATTTGAAAAGCGGGATTACGGTAGAAGCGAAGAAATTCGACTTGCGCAATGATGATATTCAGATGAATTTGCTTGTACCGGTTGAATGATGGAACCTATATAGGAGGCCACGGCAAATAGACGTGTGCCTCCTTTTCCTTGATTATTCGAGGATTTTGATTCCTGGTTTGCCGGATCCATCTTCATAAATAACCATCGTATAAACCTTATCTGGTTCAAAATGAATATAATCACTATGATAGAGCTGCTCGCTATTTTCGGGATTTTTTAGTTCGAAGGCTATGGACATAGGGGTTAAGCCAAGATAATCTGTCTGATGCTTGTATGGCAGACTTTGATAAAGGGTATCCCGCCCCTTCACGCTGACTTGAAGCGTTTTATGAGATGGAGCGAGGTGAAGGGTTTTTACTTTTGCTTCATTATGGGGAACAAAGTGGTTCTCTGGTATGACGATAAGCCGTAAATTGGCTTCTTCCCCTGTCAGGACGATTGTGTTAGGCGTATCCCCAACCGTGATTTTCCGGTGCATCATCAGTGGATATGTGGTACCTGATGGGAAAATCTCAATAAAATAAGTACCTGGAGCCAACGATAAAAATGAACTTGTTTCATTGAAGGGAATTTCCTTGAATGTTTTCATGCCATTGATATATAAGTCGACGGTTTGGATAGCAGATGACCCATGATAAAAACGAATCTTGCAAATGTTTTTTCTTTCTTCCATATTATGTGTATAGTTATTGTAAGAAGGCATTTGCACGGCCCTAAAGGGTCCGGTTTGTCTACTCAGCAATGGGTTAAAGCTGCTTAATCCATTCGGCGGCATTTGGGAAGGAAACGGATATAAAAAATTGGGATGAGTGGTCAAACTAATCACTCCTTTCATTTCATTCATCTTATGCTACCTATATGCTATCGCATGTGATGCGGTGACTAAGAAGGTATAGCCGCAGAATGAATGCAGTAAATAGAAAGTAAATCATGCGGGATAAACATACATTATGGAGGGATTGGAATGGAAAAAGCAATTTTTGCCGGGGGATGTTTCTGGTGTATGGTGAAACCTTTTGATACATTTCCTGGTGTCCAAAAGGTTGTATCAGGATACACAGGCGGCCATAAAGATAATCCTACCTATGAAGAGGTTTGTTCGGGATCGACAGGTCATGTCGAGGCAGTCGAGATTACATATGATCCAAGCCTCATTTCTTACAAATCTATCGTTGAATTATTCTGGCATCAAATAGATCCAACAGATGCGGGCGGTCAATTCTGCGATCGCGGTGATTCATACAAAACAGCCATTTTCTATACCACTGAGGAACAAAAGACGGCTGCAGAAGAATCAAAAAGGGAATTGGCTGAAAGCGGGCGTTTCCATAAGGAAATTGTTACACCTATTTTGCCGGCAAAACCATTCTATCCTGCAGAGGATTACCACCAGGATTTCTACAAAAAGAACAAGGAACATTATGAATCTTATCAAGTAAGCTCTGGCAGGGCGGGCTTTATTAAGGATAATTGGGGGTAAGATAATTGGGAAAATACACAGAACGGATTAACGAGTTGAACGAGATGCAGCGCCATGTAACTCAAAACAATGGAACAGAACCGCCGTTTCGAAATGAATATTACCGAACGGAGGAGGATGGCATTTATGTTGATATCGTCTCCGGAAAGCCTTTGTTCAGCTCGAAAGATAAATATGATGCCGGCTGCGGCTGGCCGAGCTTCACAAAGCCAATCGATACAGAGGAGATTCTTGAGAAAAAGGACCTCAGTCATAATATGATTCGGACTGAAGTGAGAAGCAAGGAAGCAGACTCCCATTTGGGCCATGTATTTCCTGATGGCCCAGGACCAGCTGGATTACGCTACTGCATCAATTCCGCCGCGTTGCGCTTCATTCCAAAGGAAAGCCTTGAGGAAGAAGGGTATGGCGAATATTTACGTCTCTTTGAATAATGATGAATGATTTAGGCTGTCTGATTTCTTATTCAGACAGCCTTTTTATATAGAAGGAAGAAGAAACTTTTTGGGGGGATTCATCTGGAAAGCCGTTTTAATACCTTAAGTAAAAAAGGAAGACCAAGCGAAGCTTGGTCTTTTCCCTATACCTAGATTGGTTTACTCTGTTGCTTTGCCGTTAATGGTCGCTGAGAGGATTCCTGCGAGCTGGAACGGTTTTTCATCGAGTCCTTTGAAGCGGTGGCCGCGGTCATTGGTCATGAATTCAATTTGATGGTTACCGGGCTCAAGCCCTGCCGCAAGGATGATATAGCGTTCCTTCACCAACGGCCAGTTAGTATTAATTGTCCGGTAATAATGGCTGTCTATAAAAACATCGACCAGGCCGCCATTTGGATTCCGCTTAATAACAGCGCCAATCGTATTGCCTTGCACTTGATAGCGGATAGAGCTCCCTTTCTCACCTGAAGTCCAATAGCTGGTTTCATATAAGAACCCTTGCTGGTCTTCAATGGTTCTTGTCAGATGGATAGGAGAGTCCTCTTGGACATATAAAGCCTCCCTTGAACCAGGAGCTGCCCTGTTCGGGAATTCGTCCAGAGTTTGCAGGATGGTCTTCGCGTAGAGCTCATATCCCTTTCTGTTAGGGTGTACCTGATCTCTGTTTAGTTTTTCTGCCTTGATTCCGGATTGCGCATATGCTTCCCGCATATCAATTGGGGTAGCTCCATAATGCCTGCTCACTGCCTGGATTTGGTCGGCGATGCCCTGTACAGTCAATGGACTTTCGATAAATGTTATAATTTCGGCCTTCGGTGCACGAGCTTTTGCCTCACGGATTAATAGCTCATAATGCAGCGCAAAGTCCTCTGATTTCATGTATTTTCGATCATTTTCCCCAAAAACGAGGAAAACAATATCAGCTGGATAAAGGAGCTCTGTATTTCTCAGTTTATATAATCCCTCAAAGGCTGTCGCCCCGCTTTGTGAAACATGCTGTCCTTGCATATCTGCACCGTATCGCTGTTTTATTAGCCTTTCTAGCTGAGCATGCCAGGTGTCTCTTTTTCTTTCAGCACCGGCTCCCCTGCCAATGCTGTCGCCGACAACAAGATAGTAAATGGTATTGCCATTATTCAGTTTCTCAGAAAGAGTCTGATTGTCCATGATAGCTGTGTCTGGTTTCAAGGAAAGAACTAAGATTGCTATGACAGTGATAAGGAGAGAAAATGCGAAAATGGCCTTACGTTTCGTTATGGAAGTCATTTTGCCCCACCCCCCAGGATATATCTGGTTTCATATTACCTATATTATGAATAAAAAACAATCTAAATATAGGCGAATGCACATACCCAGAGGGCGTTAAGCTCATATAGTAACAGTGTAATTGAGACCTTTCAAAAGGAGTTGGATGTTCGAATGTACGGTAATTATGGAGGATATTCTTGTGGTGGATACGGCGGCGGATATGGCTACGGCGGAGGTTATGGATATGGGTGCGGAGGCGGATTTGGATCAGGTTTCGCGCTTATCGTTGTCCTATTCATTCTGTTAGTCATTATTGGTGCATCTTTTTATTGCTGCTGAAATTAATAATGAGTGAGGAGGACGGGGGACCGTCCTTTTTTTACATAAGGAATGTATGAATAATTTGTGAAAATATCTCTATCCAAAAATTACGTTCATTACCATATTTGACACAATTCATGTATACTTAAAAGTACAGAATAGGGTAAAAGTTATAGCTTTCATGTGTTATCTCTTAGTTTCTATGCATTTGACAAAATGCTTGCAGGCTGATAGCTTACCATTTGTAGCATAATGATTAGTCATTATGCTCGTTTGAGGTATTAAGCTAAGAAAGTGGAGATGAATTAGATGAAATCCTTTTATCAATATTTAATGACATACAGAAATGCCTTGAAGAAGACGGAAATGTCCTTGTTTGCCGAGAATGTGTTCTATGACCATGGGTTCCCGAGGAACTCATCTGATTATCATGAAATTAGCGAGTATCTAGAAATGAATGGAGATTACATACTAGACATGAGTTTATTTGATGAGGCTTGGAATTCTTATTTGCATCATATCGGAATATAGAACTGGCCGGTAAATAGTTGGTATCCTGTTTGTGTTCTTGGGTGATTCTCTTCTATAACTGCTCTTCTGGAATCTAAGGAAGGAAACAGGTGCTTGTCATGCCAGGAAGATTACAAATACGCCTGCTGTACTATTCACTCATTATTACGATTGTCCCGATTGTGTGTATAGGGTTTACCTTCTTCCATAATCAAAAGCATTTGCTTGAAAATCAGGCGAAGCTGACCTTAAAGACGGCCTCCTATCATGCGGCGGATACAACCAATATGTTTATTGAAGAAAGAATCAATGATTTGACCTATTTGAGTCATAATTCAGGCATCACGAACGATAAAACGGAGTCACTAGAATTACTGGAGAAATATATAAGCTTGAAGCCGGCTTATTCCGGCTATATATATGTAAGCAGCGAGGGAGAAATTTGGCGCGAGAACGGTCCTTCAGAGATGGGGAAAACATTCCTTGAGAGCGAA
>CAJGCH010000220.1 GCA_904501845.1 uncultured Bacillaceae bacterium
GGCAATAAAACATCCTGCTCATGCATCATGTCCAGCAGCTTTCTTTCCCAGCCTGATTGAATGTCCAGCAATTCTTCGTCATTGCCATCTGGAATAAGCGTTTCCCAAAACTCTTTCTTTGGAAGGCCAAACACCGACTGAATCGCTTTTGGCTCAGGTATTTCAAGATGAGGATATCGTTTAATTTCCTCTTGAATGAACGGAATGCTAAGCCGGGTTGTATCTATAAGGGTTCCATCTAAATCAAAGATTAATAGTGCCAAAAGACCTACCTCCAATTCAATAATCATGTAACATTCCCTACCAAAACAAGTATCAACAGGAAATTCAAACCAAAAAGTATGGATTTTTTATGAAAAATATTATATAATATAATTAACCTCAAACATATATCTATGTTTAAAGTCAGCCCGCTTTGGGAAAATATTTTTATCTCCTGTCATCGCCGCATAAGTATCTGTATCTTCTACTAATGATTTAAACACTCACCGATACTCATTTACAGCATTTTTTAACGCATCTATTATATGCGTTTATTTATCGAATTCAATTTTTTTAGCAAAAGGAGCGATTTACTAATGATGAATGTAACAGTTTTAGTTGACTACATGGGAAGAAACTATACAACAAACGTATTGGCTCAAAGAGACACTGATGAATCCACGATCATGCAGATGGCCTATGAGCAAGTTCGCAAACAATGGACAACAATTAAATAAGGATATGCCATAACCAGCCGCCAAGCAATGTCCTTGGCGGTCTTTTTGTTCCCTTTCATCATCTCGAAAAATGATTCTCAGGTCAAATTTAGCAAATTATATTTCAATAAAATAATAATCAATTATCACTCTTTCATTTAAAGAAAAAGCAAAGGGTTATCATTTGAAATTAAGGGTTCACTACTTTTATCATTAAGATAAGGAAAAGTTTTTCAATATAATTAATTCTTAAAAATCTACAGAAAGGAGCATACCCATGAAGAAATTTTGGCTTTCTCTTACCGTTTCTTTAATGGCACTTGCAGGATTAAGCGGCTGTAATGCTATCACCGTCCTCAATCCTAAAGGGCCGCAAGCAGAAATTCAGTCAGACACGATTATTTTCTCGATGTATGTCATGGCTGGTATTTTACTGATTGTTTATGTTCTTTTTATTTATATGATTGTGAAGTATCGAGCAAAGAACCAGCCAATCAATTATGAGCCGCCATATATCAAGGGAAATAAGTGGCTGGAGATTATTTGGACAGCGATTCCCATTATGATTGTTATCGTTCTATCAGTCGTGACCGTGAAGACCACCTTTCAGGTGGAAAGCACACCTGCCGGTCATGAGAATGACGAACCGCTTGTCATTTATGCTGCCTCATCGAACTGGAAGTGGCATTTCAGTTATCCAGAACAAGGCATTGAAACCGTCAACTATGTCAATATACCGACAGACAGAGCCGTTGAGTTCAAGCTTTATAGCTATGGACCAATCACAAGCTTCTGGATACCGCAGCTTGCCGGACAGAAATATGCCATGAGCGATATGGTAACCACTTTGCATTTAGCTGCGAATGAAGAAGGCGATTATTTTGGACGTAATGCAAATTTCAGCGGTGAGGGCTTTGCCCAAATGGAGTTCATATGTGAAGCCATGTCTGAAGATGATTTCAATGAGTGGGTTAATGAGGTGCAAACAACTGCTGATCCATTGACAGAGGATGAGTTTGATCAGCTTCTGGATACCGAGTATATGGGAATAGCCACCTACTCTTCTACTCATCTAGATTTCAGACCAGCTCCTGTATGGCCATTCCACCAGCCTGAGGAGGATGGAGATAGCAATACAGGAACGGACGGACATAATCACTAACCCTGACAGAAAGGAGTTATCACCATGAAATGGGATGAGTTTTTTGTTACAGGCGATCCGCTTATTTATGGTGCAATGGTCAGCATCGTCGTTGTAAGCTTGGCCATCTTGATTACTTTGGCCGTAACCAAAAGATTTGGCTGGCTATGGAACGAATGGCTTACGACCGTCGACCATAAGCGTATAGGCATCATGTATATCCTCGCTGCTCTCTTAATGCTTTTCCGCGGCGGTGTCGATGCCTTGATGATGCGTCTCCAGCTGGCGACGCCTGATATGACATTCTTAGCTTCACAGCATTATAATGAAGTCTTTTCAACACACGGAACCATCATGATTTTGTTCATGGCAATGCCGTTTGTGCTTGGTATGATGAATATCGTCGTTCCGCTTCAGATTGGGGCGAGAGATGTTGCGTTCCCAGTACTGAATGCCATCAGCTTTTGGCTGTTCTTCGCAGGTGCGATGCTGTTCAATTTATCATTCATCATCGGAGGCTCACCTGATGCAGGATGGAGTGCCTATTTCCCGCTCGCAAGCAATGAATTCAGCGCGAGTGTCGGTCATAATTACTACTCTATCGCTCTTCAATTATCAGGTCTTGGTACATTGATGACGGGCATTAACTTTATCGTCACCATCATCAAAATGAGAGCACCCGGCATGAAGCTTTGGAAGATGCCGATGTTTACTTGGGCAACACTAATTACGTGCATCATTATTTTATTTGCTTTCCCTGCTTTTACCGTTGCCCTAGCCCAAATGATGTTTGATCGCCTTTTTGGCACTCAGTTCTTCTCGATGTCAAATGGCGGGATGGATATGCTTTGGGCCAATAACTTCTGGATTTGGGGACACCCTGAGGTTTATATCGTCATTCTGCCTGCGTTTGGGATTTTCAGTGATGTCATCTCCACTTTTGCGCGCAGAAATATTTATGGATATAAATCTATGGTTTTCAGCATGTTCGCCATTTCCATCCTGTCATTCCTTGTATGGGCTCACCATTTCTATACAATGGGCCACAGCGCAGCCGTCAATAATGTCTTCTCGATAGCGACCATGGCCATTGCTGTGCCGACAGGAATTAAGATTTTCAACTGGCTGTTCACTTTATATAAAGGCAAGATTGTCTTTCCAACAGCGATGCTGTACTCACTCGCCTTCATTCCAATCTTTACGATTGGCGGAGTAACAGGCGTCATGCTGGCGATGGCAAGTGCGGATTACCAATACCATAACACCATGTTCTTGGTTGCTCACTTCCATTACGTGCTCATTCCTGGCACTGTATTCGGAATGCTTGCCGGCGTTTATTATTGGTTCCCGAAAATTTTCGGATTCCGCTTGAATGAGAAAATTGGCAAAATCAGCTTCTGGCTCATTGCAATATTCTTTAACGTGACTTTCTTGCCATTGTTCTATCTCGGTCTCGATGGGATGGCCCGCCGGATGTATACCTATTCAGAAGCTACAGGGTATGGCCCGCTCAATCTCGTCTCATCAATCGGCGCCATCTTCTTGGCAACAGGGTTTGCGCTCATTTTCTATAATGTGATCTATAGTATGCTCAAGAGCCCTAGAGACCTCCATGCTGACCCATGGGATGGACGTACACTTGAATGGTCAATCCCAAGCCCAGCACCATTTTATAATTTTGCCGTTACACCAACGGTTCAATCTGAAGAACCGCTCTGGGATTATAAGAAAAAAGGTATTCCAATCTATCGGGATAAAATTAAACCAATACACATGCCTAGCAACTCAGGAAAACCGGTAATCATGGGAGTACTCTTCTTCTTGTGGGGCTTCTGCATGGTATTTAGCTGGTGGATTCCATCAATTATCTTCGGCGCGGCTGTTTTCATCGTCATGGCAACTCGTTCCTTTGAACGTGATGATGGCTATCATGTACCAGTCGATGAAGTTATCGCGACCGAAAACATGCTGCGAGGTGAGAACCAATGAAGGTAGATACAAGCCTGCCATTAGAATATAGCACGGAAGAGAATCGCTTAAAAATCTTTGGATTCTGGCTTTTTCTTGGAGCAGAAATCGCCTTGTTCTCCATGCTGTTTGGAACCTATTTCACATTGCTGAACGGGACCGGCAATGGGCCGACAGCGCAAGAAATTTTCGAGCTCAAGCCCGTCATAGTGGAGACGCTTGTCCTCTTAACGAGCAGCTTCACATGCGGGTTGGCTGTTCATAGCATGCGCTTGAATTTTAAAAAGCCAATGATGACCTTCTTCATCATCACAATGTGTCTCGGTCTCGTCTTCCTCGGGGTTGAAATCCTGGAATTCGTCACCTATATCGGTGAAGGAGCAACCATGCAAACAAGCGGATTTCTTTCCAGCCTGTTCATGCTTCTTGGCACACATGGGGCTCACGTCACATTTGGCTTGTTTTGGGGACTTTGCATCCTCATTCAAGTCGTGCGTGAGGGCTTCACAGCTCGAACAGCCAATAAGTTCTTTATCTATTCATTATACTGGCACTTCTTGGACGTCGTCTGGATTTTCATTTTCAGTTTTGTTTATTTGAAAGGGATGATATAAGATGGTGAAACAGCTCTTTCCTATCAAACATGTCATGGGATATCTCTTATCCCTTATCCTGACATTCATAGCCCTTTCAGTCGCCTATTATGATCTATCCTATGCGACCGGAATGGGAATCTTAAGTATCACGGCAATCATTCAAGCCAGTGTGCAGCTTTTCCTATTCATGCATGTCGGCGAATCATCTGACAAGCACGCTGTCTACATCAATATCATTTACGCTATCTTTGTCGCGCTCATCATTGTCTTTGGAACTTTGTTCACAATGATTTGGGGACATGCGGGACATTAATAGATGGAATGTTCAAGAAGCTTTAACCTAATAAAGGTTAAAGCTTCTTAATTGTTATAACCGCTGCAACCTTCCCGAATTCGCAGTCTATCAGGGCTTCGACTTTGAAACCGAAATCAGGACACATCATATACAACTCATTAGTTCAGTCATTGAAGCAGTTCTCTTTCTTTCCATGGCTATTTAGTTGAGGAGAACGCAATGAACAAAGGTAAAAACTAACCAAGTCTTTTTTCCGCATTAATGATTGAGTGATTACTCTCTTTTCCCTTCCCCATAACATAAAGCCAAATCAAACATGATTTGGCTGCTCACCATCCCTTATCTTAAAAAATCGTCTTCTTCCCGCGATCTTCAATAATGATTTCAACCGCCTCCCGGAAACGCTGGGAATGCACAATTTCCCTTTCACGCAAGAAACGAA
>CAJGCH010000221.1 GCA_904501845.1 uncultured Bacillaceae bacterium
CGGATAAGCAATTGTATTTTCACCATGCTAATCCCTCATGACCTGTGCCGCATGCTCAATCAAACCCTTCACATATACATGAAGGTTCTTAAAACGCTCATCCTTCGTTTGTCCGCGATGGTAGCGGTAATAGATTTGCTGGCATATGCCCGCTAATTTGAAATAGGCAAACACCATATAGAACTTCATGTCAGTCACATCTCTTCCGCTCAAGTTCGCATATTCATGAAGAAATTTCTCTCTTGAATAAAAACCGTCACGATTCGTGATGGACTCCTTTCCCAGTCCTTTTTGAAGGAATGCAGGGTCATCCATGCTCGTCCAGTAACTTAAGGCGACACCAAGGTCAGCCAAAGGATCGCCCACCGTTGTCATCTCCCAATCAAATAAACCGGACATACGGGCGCCATCATGCGTGAACATGGCGTTATTCAGCTTATAATCATAATGAATGATGGTCGCATCGCTTCTTTCCGGTATATGGGAAGCAAGCCATGTCTCCACTTTCTCTGCAGCAGCCACTTCATGTGTCTTCGCTTTCTCATAGCGTTTGATCCAGCCATATGTCTGCCTTTCCATGAACCCGTCCGGCTTGCCCATTTCAGCGAGCTTCGTGTCTTCAAAAGGAATCCGATGCAAATCTGCTAATCGTGTAACCATCTCTTTTGAAAGATTTTGATACAATTCTTTGCAAGCTTTGACCCCATCTGGGATCTCTGTATCAAACACATAGCCCTGCTTTCTCTCCATTACAAAAAATGGACTTCCGACCACTTCTAAATCATCGGAGAATACAATCGGCTTTGGTGCAGGATCAAACACCTGGCTTAAATCAGAGAGAATGATAAATTCACGCCCCATATCATGTGCCTTAGGTGCCACAGGTCCAAGCGGCGGTTTACGAAGTACCGCCTCCCAGTCCCCTATCCTTAATTGATAGGTCAAATTGGAATGACCGGCTGAGAATTGCTCGATCTCCAAATTCTCGCTTGGAAGCCCTTCAAGTTTCGATCTCAAAAAGGCTTCGAGTCTTCCTATATTAAGCTCCTCCCCCGCCCGGACGGGAATGGTTTCACTTGATAGCTTCTGTTTCATATACGTTTCGCACCTCCGTTTAAGCAGTCAAATACTGCAGCAATTTATCCTTTAAATCTGCCGGAATGGGTTCGCTCAGCTTCTCCTCTTTGTTATAATAAGCAATCACTGCATGACCCCGAGCAATCACTGTCCCTGTCTGAGCGCAAATGAGATCATGTGAAAGGTGAAAGCTCTTTGTCCCGACCTTTTCGATGGATGTGTCGATTCGAAGGATTTGGTCAAAGTATGCTTGATTGATAAAGTCGCATTTCGTAGATACGAGAACGAACGACCAGTTGCTATGAGCGGAGTCCCAGCCAAGCTCCTTCAGCAAGTGGAGCCGAGCATCCTCCATATAAATGAAATAGCTCGTATTATTGACGTGGCCTAAGGCATCCGTTTCAGCAAAGCGTACAGTGACATTCATGGTGTTCATCACTTTTTCACCTCATCCGCCTCAAGCTTCCCCCGTCTCTCTCCGTACTCATACCAGCCGCTCCCCGTCTTGCGGCCCAGCTTCCCTTTCTGTACCTTCTCAATGATGCTCTCATTTGGTTTGTCATTCACGTCTCCCGTTTCCTCATACCTTTGCTGCATGACATAGTAAATGACATCATTGCCGGACAGGTCTAACAGCTCAAACGGCCCTATCGGATGGCCGAGGGCAGTTCGGCAAATTTGATCAATGTCCTGAAAGTCTGCAATTCCCTCTTCATAGAGGTGCAAGGCCTCCTTATGAATAGCCCCAAGGATTCGATTAGCGACAAACCCTGAAATTTCTTTGCGCAATAAAAACGGACGACGATTAATTTGCTCGCATACCTGCATGGCTGCTTGGGCTGTTTCCTCAGATGTCTCCTCACTCATGACAACTTCTACGCAATTCATGACAAGCGGCGGGAAGAAGAAATGCATATTCACGAATTTATCAGGCCGTGATGTGACAGGCGCAAGCAGGCTATTAACGATGGTCGAGCTATTTGTCGCAAAGATGGTATGGTCCGGCACTTTTCCTTCCAAGGCTTGAAACAGCTCTTTTTTCACGGTAAGCTTCTCTACCACCGCTTCAATGACTAGGTCTGGACTCTCTGCTGCCTTTTCCAGATCAGCGGTGAAGGAAAGCCTGTTAAAAGCCCGGCCTTTCTCCGCCTCATTGATTTTCCCTTTTTGAACCCATTGGTCCATGAGAGATTGCAATGCCTCCTCAGCCTTTACAAGCTGATTTTCATTAAGGTCATATAGAATGGTCTCAAAATCTCCTAGTGCACATAGCATCGCGATTTGATGCCCCATTTGTCCCGCTCCCATGACAGATATCCGTCTGATTGGCCCCACAATAATTCCTCCTCCTTAACTAGCGCGCTATTCCCTTCAAAACCAAATCGATGAACATATCAGAAACGTCATTTTCCGTCAGTCTTCCTTTCGGGTGAAACCATTGATAGCTCCAATTCGCCATTCCGAGGATGCCAAAAGTGACGATGGCAGGATCCAGCTCTTTGCGAAACTCTCCATTCTCCATCCCCTCCTTGACTATCTGCTCTATGTTAAAGCGAAACAAATCTCTTTTCGGGATAATTTGAAAGAGCTTTTCATCACTCAACGCCTTCATTTCTCGAAAAAACACTTTTGCGCTTAATCCTTGACTCTTAATATCCTGGATCAGGAGAGAAATAATAGCGTGAATTTTGGCTGCTGCCGGAGCAGAGACATCCCGAAGGATATCCTCCTGCCGGGCAATCAATCCATCAATATAGGAAAGATGGATAACCATCAGCAATTCTTCCTTGCTTGAAAAATAATAATAAAAGGTTCCTTTCGTTACACCGATTGATTCGACGATATCCTGAATGGACGTCTCCGCAAAGCCCCTTCTTTCAAAGAGACGAATACTGGTTTCGATGATTTTGTTCTTCATAATTTATGGCCCCCGTTTCTCCTCAAACATGACGCATCAGGTCTGCCATAAAAGATAGTTTGCCAGACTCAAGATTTCGCTTGGACCTCTTCCCTGAGTGCACGACGCAGAATTTTACCGACATTGGTTTTTGGCAGCTCCTGACGGAATTCAACAATGGTCGGCACACGATAAGCTGCCATGTTCTGTTTACAATACTCGATGACCTCTGCCTCAGTGACTGTTTGTCCTTCCTTAAGAACGAGAATCGCTTTGACCGTTTCTCCCCTATATTCATCTGGAACACCAATCACGACCGCCTCTTGGACGGCAGGATGCTCATACAGCACTTCCTCGACATCGCGAGGATAAATATTATATCCGCTCGCAATAATCAAATCCTTCTTACGGTCAACGATGGATAAATAGCCATCCTCATCCACCTTTGCAATATCCCCTGTGTACAGCCAACCGTTGCGGAGCGTAGCACTTGTCTCCTCAGGCATATTCCAATATCCCTTCATGACCTGAGGCCCTTTCACAGCCAGCTCTCCTAGCTCACCGCTGGGTACCTCTTGTTCACCAGTCGCAAGGTCGACAATCCTGTAATCAGTAGACGGGAAACCAATACCCACAGTCCCTGGCTTGCGCTCAGCAAAGGATGGATTGCAATGCGTCACTGGAGATGCCTCTGACAGACCATAGCCTTCAAGCACATTTGAGCCTGTCTTCTGCTCGAAGTTTCTCATTAGTTCAACTGGCATTGGGGCGCTTCCGCTATTGCATATCTTAATGCTGTCTATCCCGTATTCCTGTGCCATAGGATGCGCATTAATGGCAACATACATGGTCGGGACCCCTGGGAACACAGTCGGCTTCTCCTGTTTAATCGTCTGCAGCACCTCTTCAAGCTCAAAGCGCGGCAGTAATATATTCTCACCTGCCATCTGAATGCAGGCATTCATGCAGGCTGTCATTCCGAAAACATGAAAGAGCGGGATTACCGTTAAATACCGTTCATTCCCATGCTGAATGGACTCCTTAAAGAACTCCTTTGTTTGATAGATATTGGCCACCAAGTTGCGGTGGGTCAGCATCGCCCCTTTAGATCGGCCGGTTGTCCCTCCCGTATACTGCAATACCGCGATATCCTCCTCCGGTACAATAGAAACAGGCTTAGGGGCCTCTGTGCCAATAGCGATGAATTCCTCAAATGTCCGGTCCTCGAATTTTGCCCCAGATGGCTGAAGGCTGACTACAATAATGTTTTTTAAGCTTGTATTCTCTTGGATTCCTTTAACAGTTTCATAGAAGGCATCCAGCACGATAATCGTTTCTGCCCCGGAATCATCCAAAATATGTTTGAGTTCACGCGCGACAAGCATTGGATTGACCTGGGTGACTATACCTCCGGCAATCAAGGCCCCATAATACCCGACCACGTACTGCGGGCAATTGGGAAGCATGATGGCAACCCGGTCTCCTTTTTTGACTCCGCCCTTCTGCAGAGCTGAAGCAAAACCTTGAGACATCTGTGATAAAGTCTGGTAGGTAATCTTCCTTCCAAAAAACGAAATGGCGTTATGGTTTGGGAATTGTTCTGTGGTTTCTTTGAGGATTTCAGGCAGTGATTTGTTTGGAATGCTGATTTCTGTTGCGATATTATCGGGATAATGCTTATACCATGGTTTTTGTTCCATATCTTCATCTCCCATTCAACTATTTTTTTAAATCATGGCACTCTTTCCGCCGTCTACAACAATGATTTGCCCTGTTACATATCTAGCCGCCTCTGAAGCCAAGAATAAGGCGACCCCTTTCAAATCCTCCTCTTCTCCCAGACGTCCAAGCGGTGTCATATATTCGAGGGTATCCTTGCCGCGCTCAATCAGGACCTTTGACATCTTTGTCGGGAAAAATCCAGGGGCAATCGCATTAACATTGATTTGATGTCTCCCCCATTTAACCGCGAGATCCTTCGTGAGCGTAATGACGGCTCCCTTGCTTGCGTTATATACGACCGTGTCCATCATGTCTGGATGCGTTCCTCCGAGTCCGGCAACGGATGCAATATTAATGATTTTCCCGCCCTTCTGCTCGGCCATCACCTTGCCGACAGCCTGGGACATGAGGAAAGTGCCAGTCAAATTAACATTGATTA
>CAJGCH010000222.1 GCA_904501845.1 uncultured Bacillaceae bacterium
AAGAGGGGTTACTTTGGGTGAATTCGTGATTAAAAAGGTGAATATGATTGTCATACATGTCAAAGAAATGGAGCGCTCTATCCGTTTCTATCGTGATATACTGGGCCTTTCGTTTGATTTTGCAGAAGAGGGGATGACCTATTTCTCAATCGGAGGCGAATTTCAAAAGGTGGACTTGATGCTGCATCTTACAAATGAACCGAAGCCGGCAGATCATGGGATAGGGCTGGACTTCCAGGTGGATGATGTCGAGGCTTTGGTCTCGGCGGCCAAAGAGATGGGAGCCGTGATTGTGCAAGAGCCGATAGAACGTGAGTGGGGAGTGAAGGAAGCCGTTATCGCTGACCCGGATGGTCATAAACTCTGGTTTGTTGAGCTAATAAATAACATTTTGGTGGGAAATAAGGATGGGTAAAACCCGAAAAGTGACAGCGTTTATTGCGACAAGCCTGGACGGTTATATCACGGCTGAGAATGAATCGCTGGATTGGCTCTTTCGAGTGGAAGGCGAGGGAGACAATGGGATTGGGGAATTCTATGAGACAGTTGATGCGGTTATTATGGGCAGGAAAACGTATGATTGGATTGTGAAGCATGAAAAAGGCGAATTTCCCTATAAGGGAAGAGAATGCTATGTGTTCTCGCGCTCTGCAAAGGCTGAGAGTGAATATGTGACCTATGTCAATGAATCGTCGCCGGCACAGTTATTGAATCGATTAAAGAGCAAGCATGGCAAAGTCATTTGGCTTGTGGGAGGCGGGGAGCTGCTGCACGATTTCCTGAAGGAAAACCTCGTCGATGAGCTCATCCTGACGGTGGCCCCGGCTGTGCTTGGGAACGGGACGCCCTTGTTCGGAAAGGGCGGCGTAGAGCTTGACTTGACATTAAAGCGGGTGCGGCAATTCAACCAATTTGTTGAGCTTGCCTATACTGTAAATAAGTAATGGGCGCTCACTCCTGGCTTGGAGAGCACCCATATACGGATCATCGGATTTTAGAATAGACGCATGTGCTGGTCAATACTGATCCGGTTGAGTTATAGCTGTCATGACGGAGTATCCCTTCAAGGGTAAAACCGGTATTCTCCGGTATGCGGCGGGACGCCTTGTTTTCAGTATCGACCCTGATTTCAATTCGGTTAGCGTTCAATTTATCAAAGGCAAAGCGGGTCAGCAAATTGACCGCTTCTGTGACATAGCCGTTCTTCGCATGACGGCTATCCACCCAATAGCCGATTTCAAACTTCAGGGCATTCCAGTCAATGCGGTGCAAACCTGTAGAGCCCAGGAAAGCGTCATCAGATTTTCTCATAATATGGAGACGGAGGTCCTTGCGCAGGATGAACTCTGCATATGATTCTCGGACATTAGCCTCTGTTTCGTTTTCTGTCTGTGCTCCGTTTGCCCAAGGCATCCAAGGTTTTAACTCTTCTATAGAGGCGGCTACGGCATCATGGACCATCGGGCCGTCACCCGGCTTGCATGACCGAAGATAGATTCGCTCGCCTTCTATTCGCTCTGGAATATCCAATAAGATTGGTTTCATCATTCTCTCCCCTTGCTCATCAGCTGAAATGACGCTGGCATTTATTTGTAAAAGCAGGAATTATTATATCACAAGATTCTGACTTCTATCTTTCCGAATTTACTAGAATACATATCCTATTAAATACATAGAATCTAGTAATCGAGCAGGAGGGAGTTGGATCATAGTGAAGAAGAGCTATTACCGGCGAGCGTTATTTATTACTTTAAGTGATTATCGGTCCATATTTATCTTTGTAACGGTGCTGTTTATGATGGGCATTATATTCGGTGCAGTCATTGTCAACAGCCTGTCGCTGATTCAGAAAGAGGACCTTTTTTATTATTTATCACAGTTTTTTGGGGAGCTTAAGCAAGGAAAGGTATCCGCCTCAGGCGAGATGTTTTTCTACAGCGTGAAGGAGAATGCCAAGTATTTCATTCTCATGTGGATACTTGGAATCTCCATCATTGGCCTGCCCATCATCCTTATCCTGCTGTTCATTAAGGGAATCGTTATTGGCTTTACGGTAGGATTCCTGGTCAATCAGGCAGGATGGCATGGTTTTTTGCTCGCTGCAGTATCTGTTTTGCCTCAAAATATAATCCTTGTCCCATTAACAATCCTGCTTGCTTCCTGTGCGGTCATTATTTGCATAAAAATGATCAGGCGGCAATTCTTTAAGACGGGGCGGGAGCCATTGAAGCCGCTCTTCATGCAGTACACCTTCTTTTTGGCTGTGGCAATCGGCGGAGTGATTGTGGCAGGGTTGATTGAAGCGTTCCTTTCTCCAGGTTTTATGAAACTTGTTATTGATGGCTTTAATTGAGAATTATTTTAAAATTAGACTAATTATCGTTTATTGTTTATAATAATTATATTTTAATCAACCGATATTTTTGTTATACTATAAGAAGGATTGAAAGCCCGCCTTATGTGCTTTCTCCATATAATTGATTTACCGAGACAACCGGAAGTGACGTAAGCGGCGAGGAGGAAATAGATTGGAATCAAGAATAGATAGAATCAAAAAGCAATTGCATTCTTCAAGTTACAAGCTGACGCCGCAGCGAGAGGCAACAGTCAGAGTCTTGCTCGAGAATGAAGAAGATCATTTAAGCGCAGAGGATGTTTATCTTCTTGTGAAAGAGAAAGCTCCTGAGATTGGCCTTGCAACTGTATATAGAACACTTGAATTATTAACTGAACTAAAAATCGTGGATAAGATAAACTTTGGTGATGGCGTTTCCCGTTATGACTTGCGCAAGGAAGGGGCAGCCCATTTTCATCACCATCTTGTATGTATCGAGTGCGGAGCCGTCGATGAGATTCTCGAGGATTTGCTTGGGGATGTCGAAGCGGTCGTTGAAGATAGATACCATTTCGAAATTAAAGACCATCGTCTCACTTTCCATGGCGTATGCCATCGTTGCCAGAAGAAGGCCAATGAGGAAGCTGAGTCGTCCAAGTCACATGTTTGATAGCCTTTCCGCTTAAGCCGGAAAGGTTTTATCCGTTTAATCGGCCTGAAATATGTATAAAACTTGTCTTCTCTGGCATAAATTGATAAAAAAGACCGGAGGAGACTATGAAGAAGCTGTTTGGTTTTGTTTGGCAAACAGGCAAGGTGTTTATCATGTTCGTTGGTTTTACGCTGCTGTTTTATTTTGCCATTGTTTGGTTTAATGAAGAATATGAAGGCTATCATCGATATGAAGAGCCGAAGGGCGCTGCCGTAAAGGTTTTCCAATCGGTTTACGATACAGGCGAGACCGGGTGGAAAGACAGGCTCTTTCTATTTTATTTGAATGGGGAGTAACCTGAAGATGGAAGATCAATTACAGGATTTCATGCATTACTTAACGATTGAAAAAGGGCTGGCTAAGAACACATTGCTGTCTTATAAGCGTGATTTGGATTCATACCGGAAATTCCTGAAAAAGCAAGGGATGACCGATTGGAATGAGGTCGCCCGCATACATATTGTCCAGTTTCTCTCCAAGCTGAAGGATGACGGAAAATCGCCGAAGACGCTCGCTCGCCATACGGCATCCATCCGCTCCTTCCATCAGTTCCTCTTGAGAGAGCATGTGGCAGAAACAGATCCATCCGTCCATATAGAGAGCCCGCAGACACAGAAATCACTGCCAAAGGTATTGAGTCCTGAGGAAACAGAAGCCTTACTCGATGCTCCTGATGTGACGGATGTATTTGGCAAACGGGATAAGGCCATCCTTGAGCTTCTTTACGCTACCGGTATGCGGGTCAGTGAATTGATAGATTTAAATATTGATAATGTTCATATGGAAATGGGCTTTGTCCGCTGTATCGGAAAAGGGAATAAGGAACGAATCATCCCAGTCGGCCAATTGGCACTCAAAGCGATTCATACTTATCTAATGGAAGCGCGTCCGGAGCTTTCGGACAAGAAGGCGAAGACGGATGCCTTGTTCTTGAATCATCATGGCGGGAGGCTCACGCGCCAAGGTTTGTGGAAAATCATTAAGCGACTCGCCGAAGAGGCGGATATCCAAAAGCCGCTCACCCCGCATACCCTAAGGCATTCCTTCGCGACTCATCTGCTTATGAATGGAGCCGATCTGCGGGCTGTACAGGAAATGCTGGGACATGCCGATATTTCCACGACACAAATCTATACTCATGTCACAAATGTCCGCCTAAAGGATGTGTACAGTAAATTTCATCCAAGAGCGTGAGATTTTGGTGATTATAAGGGTCCGATTGTTATCGGTTGCAACGGACTTTTTCTTTTGTTTATGAAATGAATAACTATTGAAAAAAGACACAGAATATTAAATTGGCAACGCTTGACACTTGATGTAGAATAAAGATGTCAGACCTCTGACACCTGGCTCTTTTTGTCAAAAGCAATGACATGAGGTTACGGTTAGGAAGATGGGGTAACATAATGATTATAGAAGAAATAAGCAAGCAGGAGGTATTACGATGCAGTTTAAACGTGTATTTTTAACCGTAATGGATTCCGTCGGAATAGGCGAAGCACCGGATGCTGAGAGATTCGGCGATAAAGGCGCCGATACACTCGGTCATATCGCTGAACGAATGAATGGATTACATATGCCTGTAATGGGGAAACTGGGACTTTCTAACATCCGTGAAATCAAAGGTATCGAGAAAGCGGACAAGCCAATGGCTTATTATACAAAGATGCAGGAAGCATCGAACGGAAAAGATACAATGACAGGCCACTGGGAAATCATGGGCTTGCGTATTGACACGCCTTTCCGCGTCTTCCCTGATGGATTCCCGCCTGAATTGATTCAGGAACTGGAAGAAAAGAGCGGCCGAAAAATCATCGGGAACAAGCCGGCAAGCGGCACTGAGATTCTCGTAGAGCTTGGGGAAGAGCATGTGAAGACAGGCGCCCTAATTGTTTACACATCTGCGGATTCCGTGCTTCAAATCGCGGCGCATGAAGAGGTTGTCCCTCTTGAAGAGTTATACCGTATTTGTGAAATCGCGAGAGAAATCACCCTGCGTGATG
Source organism: uncultured Bacillaceae bacterium (assembly GCA_904501845.1). GTDB lineage: Bacteria > Bacillota > Bacilli > Bacillales > Pradoshiaceae > Pradoshia. The sequence goes on from CAJGCH010000222.1 coordinate 5,051, forward strand.
AATATATGGTCGGCCGTGTCATCGCACGCCCGTTCGTTGGCGAACCGGGAGATTTCAAGCGTACGCCTAACCGTCATGACTA
>CAJGCH010000223.1 GCA_904501845.1 uncultured Bacillaceae bacterium
ATCCTAAAAATACTTTTTTGATTAAGATAAAGGATTTGGTTGCCGATGCATGGATACAATGAAGGAAAAGCAGGCAGCAGGCGAATGATGCTGGTTCTATTAATTGCCGTTTTGATATTCGCCGGAGTGGTAGTGGTTTCACTCATGATAGGTACGAAAACATATAGCCTATCCACCATTTGGGAGGCCCTCTTCCATCGAGGACAACATAATATTACCCATGACATCATTTGGGATATCCGTCTGCCAAGAGCGATAGCGGCAGCACTTGTGGGAGCCTTTTTGGCTGTATCCGGTGCTGTGATGCAAGCCTTGACGAGAAATGTGCTTGCAGAGCCCTCCCTTCTTGGCGTATCGAATGGCGCTGCCTTTACTTTAGTGTTAGTATTGACCATTTTCCCGGGATTATCGAAACTCGAGACGATGTTTGCCTCGATGGCTGGAGCGGGTCTTGCTGTATTGTTTGTCTTCTCCCTGTCCGTGCTGGCGAAAGGGGGAGTCACGCCGGTAAAGCTTGCGCTCGCCGGCATGGCGACTGGAATGTTTCTCAGCTCCTTGACGACCAGCATCGCGCTTTATTTTGATGTCTCGAAAAATATCAGCTTCTGGTATGCTGGGGACCTTTCAGCAAGCAATTGGACAGATGTGAAGCTATTGCTCATTATGGGCTCAGCCGGCCTGATGATTGCCTTTTCCATCTCCCGTGCATTGACGCTGCTTTCGCTAGGGGAGGAAATCACGAAGAGTCTAGGTATTCATATTGGTCTTGTGCGTTCATTGGGGGTTATAGCTGTGCTGTTGCTCACGGGCAGTGCGGTTGCGGTCGCGGGCACGGTAGGCTTTGTCGGCCTGGTCATTCCGCATATTACAAGGATGGCGGTCGGCGGCAAGTATGGTAAATTACTGCCAGTTGCAGCTCTCTTAGGGAGCATATTATTGGTTGGGGCAGATGCTTTATCAAGAACCATCAATGCACCATATGAAACACCGATTGGCGTCTTGACTGCCGTGATCGGGGTACCGTTCTTTCTATACATGGTCCGGCAGGATGGAAGGAGGCTGTTCTCATGAAGCAACAAAAAAGAGCCAGGTTCATCTGGGTCATACTTAGCCTCCTTATCCTTGCCGCATGCCTCATAAGCTTTAATGTCGGGAAGGTTTCCATCTCGCCAATTGAGGTTTGGCAAACGATTATCGGACAAGGGACCCCTAAGCAGGAATTGATTCTGTTTGAGATCAGGCTTCCGGCAATTCTGCTCGCCTTATTGGTCGGGACTGGCATGGCCATTTCCGGAGCCGTGCTGCAAACGGTCACGCGCAATGAATTAGCTGAGCCGGGAATCTTAGGGATTAATGCAGGGGCAGGATTGATGGTCGTTCTTTATATCACCTTATTCCAAGGCTCACTGAATAATATGAGTCTGTTAAGTACATTTGCGATGCCATTCTTCGCCTTTTTAGGAGCCATGCTCACTGCTGTTTTGATTCTCTTCCTCTCCTGGAAGCAAGGCTTGCATACGATTCGCCTCCTTCTAACGGGAATAGGCATCAATGCGGGAATCACGGCTATCCTGACGGCTCTGCAGCTAAGGCTGAACCCGCATGACTTCATGAAGGCTTTGACATGGCTGTCAGGGGATCTATGGGCCACGCAATGGAAGTACGTATGGGCGCTTGCGCCATGGTTCATGCTGCTAATCCCGCTTACCCTATACAAATCCCATATATTGAATGTCCTTCATTTAGGGCCGCTTGTCTCAACGGGTCTTGGCGTTCGTACGGAAAGAGAACGGCTATCCTTGATTGTGCTAGCGGTAGCGCTCGCTGGCCTAGGAGTAGCAGCAGGAGGGGGGATAGCCTTTTTAGGGCTGATTTCACCGCATATTGCGCGAAAGCTGGTTGGTCCGAAGCATCAGTATCTCCTGCCAACAGCGGCTATGATTGGGGCGCTCATCTTGATTCTTGCCGACATGCTTGGCAAAAACCTGCTCAAGGTCGATATCCCGGCGGGAATTATCGTATCCATCTTGAGTGCGCCTTATTTTATATATTTATTGCTTAAAACGAAATAGAGAAAGAAGGTGGCGGGAAATGAGCCTGTCTGCACGTGATCTGACAATCGGTTATGAAGGGAACATCATTGTTCCTAAATTGAATATGGAAATAAAAAAGGGGAAGGTCACAGCGATTATCGGCCCAAATGGGTGCGGGAAATCGACGATTCTTAAGACGATAGCCCGCCTCCATAAAGCGAGCGGGGGAGGCGTGTATTTGGATGGTCAGGATGTTCACCGCATGTCCACAAAAAAGCTGGCCCAGCAATTAGCGATTCTTCCGCAATCCCCGCAGGCACCTGAGGGTTTGACCGTTCAGGATTTAGTATCCTATGGGAGGACCCCTTATCAGACGGGATTTTCCCGTTTCACAGCCCATGATCTTGAAATGGTTGAATGGGCAATCGAAGAAACAGGATTAGCCGCCTATAGGGATATGCCGGTTGATGCCTTGTCAGGCGGACAGCGCCAGCGAGCTTGGATCGCGATGGCTATAGCCCAGGAGACAGACATTCTTTTGCTTGATGAGCCGACGACCTATCTTGATATGGCCCATCAATTAGAGGTATTAGAGCTGCTCAGGAAGCTGAACGAAAAAGACGGCCGCACAATCGTCATGGTCATTCATGACTTAAATCATGCAAGCCGTTTCGCAGACGAGCTAATTGCTGTAAAAGAAGGAATGTTAATTTGCCAAGGTACCTCTGAACAGGTGATTAGCAGCGAGGTGTTAAGGGAAGTCTTCGACATTGAAACAACTATTGTGACCGATCCGCAAACATCAAAACCAGCCATCCTATCGTATAATTTAGTACGGCAATAGCCTGCTGTTCTTACTCCGAATCCGGGAGAATCCAAACAGAAACACTGCCGCCGTTTACAGGGAAGACAGCCCATCCATCCTCGCGAATCTCAACAGTTTCGCTGCGGTTTTCGGTACAATCGACCCAGACTTCACCTGCGCGTTCCTCACCAACGAACATGCGCTTTTCTCCGTCATCTCCATTAGAGATAACGACTGCGCATCCTGAACGCTCATGTTCGCTTGATCCCATTCGAACCCAGCCAATGGTATTTGGGTGGTCAAAGTAATCGACTTGCTCGCCATACGCTTTATTAACACGTGCGTAAAGTAGAGGATCGATTAATTTACTCTTGCGTCCCACTGGATCTTCCCCGCCAATGCCATAATAATCTCCATAAAAGACGCAAGGATAGCCATCATGACGCAAAAGAATCAATGCGTAGGCGGATGGTTTAAACCAATCCTCAATCCAGGATTCGAGCGACTCGCCTGGCTGGGAGTCATGGTTATCCACAAATGTGACAGCATTAAGTGGGTTTGATTGGACGAGGGTGTCATCAAATATGGTTGTTAAGTCGAAATCACGACCAGCTTTTGAGGCATGATGCAGCTTGAAGTGGAGAGGGACATCAATTAAGTCTATAGTGAATTCTACCTTCTGCAAATAGTCCTGACAGGCTTTCAGGTCTGGATTCCAGTACTCACCGAACATATAGAAGTGATCTCCATGAGTCTGATGCATCTCAAGTGCAAAATCGCGGATAAATGTGTAATCAATATGTTTAATCGCATCAAGCCTGTATCCGTCACATTTCAATGTGTCAGTCAGCCATTTTCCCCATTTGACCATTTCCTCCCGTACGACAGGATGATTGTAATCAATATTGGCAAACATCAAGTAATCATAATTGCCAAATTCGAGGTCGACATGATCATTCCAGCCTTTATGTTCGCCGAGGATTTTGAATATCCCTGTACGTATGGTCCCCTCATCATAGTCAGTCCCGTTAAAATGTTCAACATTCCATTTGAAGGAAGAATATGTATCTCCTCTGCCGGGGAAGGTGAATTTTGTCCAGCCATCAATATCAAAAGGTCCTGATATTTCCTGGGTGCGATTATTCTGGTCAACTTCAATCACCTTGAACCGCTCTGTTTCATCCGCACCTGCCTTATGGTTCATGACCACATCCGCATATACACAAATATCATTTTCCTTGCAGGCTTCAATTGCTTCTATCAGCTCATCCTTCGTCCCATATTTCGTGCGGACCGAGCCGTTTTGGTCGAATTCCCCCAAATCATATAAGTCATATATTCCATAACCTGTATCCTCAGGTGTCTGCGCTTTTGTTGGCGGCGGAATCCATACCGAATCAATTCCTTTGTCCTTAAGTACGGACGCCAGCTCCTTCAGCCGTTTCCAATGGGTTCCGTCGGGTAGAATATGCCATTCGAAAAATTGCATCATCGTATGATTTTGACTCATTGCATTCACCCCTTCTCTCTTTAAAGTGATTTTTCGTTGAAGCCGCTCGCGCTTTGAACTCGGGCAGCTGCAGCGAAAATCAACGCCCCTTATGATCAAATCCGTAAAAAGATGATTATTCTTAACAAAACAAATACCCAATTGTCTGCTAGTTGCAAACATAAGTAGAAAAAATTAACTAGAGAAAAGCGAAGAGTTCAGTTCTTTATCCTCTTAATTCAATCCTTCATCAAAAGCTAGTTTAAGTGATACACTATTAATACAAAATAAGTGTGAGAGGCGGGGGATGGGTGGATTCAATGACGAAACGGCAAGAACGTTTGGATCAAGAAAGCCAAAAGGATAAGGCGCGGCTTTTAATTAGCTGTCCGGATCAGCCTGGAATCGTTGCGGCTGTTTCCGATTATTTATTTAGGCAAGGAGCCAATATTTTAGCCTCCAATCAATACTCCACAGATCGGCATAATGGCACATTCTTCATGAGAATTGAATTTGAGGCACCTGATTTGCATAAGAAGGAAGCTTTGTTTCAAACCGGTTTTACGCGAGTGGCCGAACCCTTTGAGATGAATTGGGATATTATTTTTGCCTACAAAACAAAACGTATGGCCATCTTTGTTTCAAAGGAGCTTCACTGTCTGCGTGAGTTATTATGGGAATGGCAGTCAGGTGATCTGATGGCAGATATTCCGCTTGTCATCAGCAATCATGAGGATGCGCGCGAGATTGTTGAATCCCTTCGTATTCCATTTTACTGTCTGCCTATTACAAAGGAA
>CAJGCH010000224.1 GCA_904501845.1 uncultured Bacillaceae bacterium
TATAATTTTGGACGATGGAAGTAGTATTCATTATCCATGAAATAATAAATGACACCGTCATACTCTAATTCATATATTCCGCAATACTGCCTTCTCCAGCTCAGTTGAACCTCAAATTCAGCAATTCTTTTAGCGGAATCAAAAAAATGGGCAGGGATTGTTCCATACTTCGGAAGCAATACTCTAACCTCATGCCCAAGTTTCTTTAATTCTTTTGGAAGGGAGCCGGCCACGTCGGCCAGCCCGCCAGATTTTGCAAATGGCACACATTCTGATACTACAAATAAAACATTCACGAATTCATCAACGCTCCTTGTTTTACACCTTTTTGAACAACAATCGGCTGGAATGGAGAACCGATTAATACCGTACCGTCTGCAATCTCAACATCCTTGTCAAGGATGACATAATCCAATTTGCAATTCTTGCCTATTTTGGTTTTTTGCATGATGATGGAGTTTTTGATGCTTGTTCCCTCATCAACGTTAACTGCTCTAAAGATAATGCTGTGTTCAACCTCACCCTTAATGACACAGCCATTGGCAACCATTGCTTGCGTAACATTAGATTCGGCGCCGTACTTGGAAGGCGGCTCATCCTTAACCTTTGTATAAATCGGGCTTGTTTTCATGAATAGCTGATACCAGTTGTCGACCTTCAGCAATTCCATGCTTGTCTGGAAGTAGGAACCGATAGAATCAACAGTAGCCAAATATCCATCATATTCATATACATTGACCTTAAAGCCAGAATAATGGTCATGTACAGCTTCACTCACCGATGTATAGCCCGTTTCCTTGCGTTCCTCAATCAGCTTCACGAGCAATTCCTTTTTCAGGACATACATATTGAGGGAAACCTTCCCTTTTTTAATTTCTGTAATATCCCCGCCCAGCTTCAAATGCTCTTTTAATACGGCGTTGAAATCAATATTACATACCGTATAGCTATTGGCGACAACCACATATTCCTGCTCGCTTCTCTCAAGATAGGTCATATGATAGGAGAAATGCTCCAAAGAGGTAATTTCACCGTTTGTCTCTGCTGTATGAGGGACAGGCAAGAAGAATAATCCGTCTCTCTTTCTGTTTAAATCCCAATTTTTACCTGTTCCAAGGTGATCCATCAAGGAACGGAAATAATGTTGAGGATAGACTGCCACATTAGATATTCCGGAATTCACCATGCTTGACAGGATAAAATCAATCAGCCGAAAGCGGCCTGCAATTGGCAAGGCGGCTACATTGCGGTGGTTTGTTAATATATCAAGAGATTCAAAGTTTTGCGTGGCATCAATGATACCCAACAATGATTTATTCATATTCATTCAGCGCCTTTCAATATATTAGGATAGTTTTATTGCATTCTCTTCTGTGAGCAGCTCTGGATTGACAAGAATGACATCCTCATCATCAATCGGCTTGATTACTTGATCATCTGGAATAATCGCACCTGGAGGGATGATGGCTCTCTCAATCACGACATTCTTGCCAATAATCGCATCAGACATAATGACCGAATCCTTGATGTGTGAGTTCTCACCTACCCTTGCACCATAGAATAAGACGGACTTCTCTATCTTACCTTCTACGATACAGCCTTCATTGATTAGCGACTCTCGCACAACTGCCTTATCGGATAAATATTGAGGAGCGCGATTTGGATTGACAGAATAGATGCGCCATTTATAGTCATACATGTTTAGTTCGCAGTCCTCATCCAGCAAGTCCATGTTGGCTTCCCAATAACTTGTGAGGGTACCAACATCCTTCCAGTAACCTTGGAATGGGTATGCATACACTTTTTTATTATATTTCAATAACATCGGGATGATATCTTTCCCAAAGTCGCGGGATGAGTTCTCATTTTGAGCATCCCTGATAAGAAATTCCTTCAACACCTTGCGATTGAAGATGTAGATTCCCATAGAAGCTAGATTGTTCTTTGGATTCTTCGGCTTTTCATCGAACTCCTCAACGGAATAATCGTCTCTTGTGTTCATGATGCCAAAGCGGCTTGCTTCATCCCATGGAACTTCAATGACGGAAATTGTCGCATCTGCTCCTTTTTCCTCGTGATATTCAAGCATTTTGGAATAATCCATTTTATATATATGGTCACCGGAAAGGACAATCACGTAATCCGGATCATATTGATCAATATAATTTAGGTTTTGATATACAGCGCTGGCTGTTCCTGTGTACCATCTCATTTCTTTGGAAGCGGAGTATGGCGGAAGAACCGTCACTCCCCCATCTCTCAAATCCAAATCCCAGGCGCTGCCATTTGATAAATAAGAGTTAAGCAATAATGGCTGATATTGGGTAAGTACTCCAACAGTATCAATGCCAGAATTGGTGCAGTTACTTAATGTGAAATCTATGATTCTATATTTCCCGCCAAAAGGTACTGCTGGTTTTGCAACATCAGCGGTCAAAGCCTCAAGCCTTGTTCCTTGTCCCCCTGCGAGCAGCATTGCCATGATTTTTTTCTTTGCCATTTTGAATTAACTCCTTCCGTTTTTTAATTGGGCGAAGCACGGTGATACCGAATGGCGGTATCTTCACAACGACATGGTATGGTTTTCCGTGGAATCCTTCATCCTGTGTCGGTATGGCTTTTCTATTTACGTGATTGCTTCCGCCATATTTAATATCATCACTATTTATGACTTCTTTGTATTCATACTTATCTGGAACGCCTACTTTAAAGCAATCATATGCAATATTTTTGAAATTACAGATAATGATTAATGGATTGCCGCTCTTATCTCTTCGTACAAAAGAGAAAATAGATTGGTTGGTGTTGTTGACATCGATCCATTCAAATCCCTCAGGTTGGTCATCAAGTTCGTATAAAGGTTTGGAACGCTTATAAAGTTTCAGCAAATCCTTAAAGAATTCATTCAGTTTCCAATGGGATTCATAATCGAGCAGCTGCCAGTCAAGTTGTTCTTTATCTTTCCATTCAGAGAACATGCCTAGCTCTCCGCCCATAAACAATAATTTCTTCCCGGGATGTGCAGTCATATATCCAGCTAACAATTTCAATTGCGAGAATTTCTCTTCGTAGCTTCCAGGCATTTTGTCCAAAAGGGATTTCTTGCCGTGTACCACTTCATCATGTGACAAAGGCAGAATAAAGCGTTCGGAGTATGCATACATCAAGGAGAATGTTACTTTATGATGGAGATTCGAGCGGAAATGCTGATCGGTTTCCATGTATTCTAAAATATCGTTCATCCAACCCATATTCCACTTATAGGTAAAGCCTAAACCTCCCTCAGCAACCGGCTTAGTCACTCCCGGCCAATCTGTTGAGTCTTCTGCCATCATAAGCAAAGAAGGGTCATATTCTTTAAGTACACGATTTAACGTCTTCATAAACGCAATCGCGTGTGGATTAATATCGCCATCATATGTATTAGGCCAATAAATCATGTTCGCTACCGCATCCACCCGGAACCCGTCCACATGGAAATAATCCATCCAATAGCGGGCATTGGAGATGAGGAAGCATTGTACTTCAGGCCTTCCTAAATCGAAATTAGCTGTTCCCCAGACTGGATTCTCCCGATACCTCTGGTCTTGATATTCATAAACAGGGGCACCATCGAACAAGAACAGCCCATGGGCATCCTTGCAATAGTGACCAGGCACCCAATCCAGTAAAACGCCAATGTTGTTCTGGTGACATTGGTCAATAAAATACCTTAAGTCATCCGGATTTCCATAACGGCTTGTTGGAGAGTAATAGCCTGTCCCTTGATATCCCCAGGAACCGTCGAACGGATGCTCAGTCAACGGCATTAATTCAATATGGGTAAACCCCTGTTCAAGGATGTAAGGAATCAGCTCAGACGCAAGCTCTCGATATGTATAGTAATTCTCAATCTTACATTCATCACTAGGAATGAATGTATCATCGTCTTTTATTTTCTTCCTCCACGTTCCAGCATGCATTTCATAAATATAAAGAGGTTCATCTGTATTATTCTTCTTGGATCTCTTCTTAAGCCATGAATGATCGCCCCATCGGTACTTCGTATCATAAGGATACACGACGGAAGCGGTATTAGGCCTGATTTCAGAATAGAAGGCATAGGGATCGCTTTTTAGAATAACTTCGCCGGACATAGCTTTAATCTCGTACTTGTAAATTTCATTGGAGAGATTCGCTTCAATGAGGACAGACCAGATTCCTTGCTCAGATACTTTCATCAATTCATAACCTTCTCCGTTCCAATTGTTGAAAGAACCGACCAGACGGATGCTGCGGGCGTTTGGGGCAAATACTGTAAAGCGGGTATACACTTTATTATTTTCCTCTATCACATGGGCTCCAAACAGCTTGTAGGCATCATATAGCGAGCCCTCATGAAATAAGTGGACCTGATAATCTGTAGGCGCATTATGAGGCATATCATCACCCTTTCGGTTTTTATCAAAGTATTCCCAATATAACAATTAAACTATTTACTACATGAATAATGCAAATGTAAAAAATGCTAAAACATTTCTGACAATCTATCACTACCTACTCACTCAATTGATTTCTATCTCCCAGTTGCTTTTTTATTCCCTTAAATATAGATAGTGAAAACATACAAAAAGACCTAAATCTGATATTTGTATATAAATCTATCATTATTGGAATACGCCTCATTAATAAGTATTTCGCTTAATCTTCTAAACTTCCTGCCTATATTTTGGCAGAACAATAAATTTGAACATATTCTACTATCATTAATTATAATTGATAATACGTATAGTATTATCTAACAAAGGGGTCACTAGAGAATAACGTTTTTGTTAGATAACCTTTCCGATGAATCACAAATACGCATAAAAAAAAGTCATGTACTAATAGTACATGACTTTTTGTAGTAAAATGACCCCTACGGGATTCGAACCCGTGTTACCGCCGTGAAAGGGCGGTGTCTTAACCGCTTGACCAAGGGGCCAAAATGGTGGCTCAGGACGGAATCGAACCGCCGACACAAGGATTTTCAGTCCTTTGCTCTACCGACTGAGCTACTGAGCCATCATTTATGTAAATGGCGGTCCGGACGGGACTCGAACCCGCGACCTCCTGCGTGACAGGCAGGCATTCTAACCA
>CAJGCH010000225.1 GCA_904501845.1 uncultured Bacillaceae bacterium
CCTTTGTCGAATCTCATCGTCCGTCATCTCCAGATAGTTGCCGAAATCGATGTCCATTTCCTCCGGCAGCATGCTTCCCGCTGGAATGGGCGGCAAAGACAAGGTGGAGACCTCATGCCCATTTTCTATTAATGCCTTTGCACCCTCTGATCCTAACAAACCTGTTCCGCCAATCATAAATACTCTCATTCTCTGCGCACCCCTTTATTTTCCTTTTATAGTTTGATTTTACCATCAATCATTCGCTGCTTATCTAGATGGATATGTAAATTTTGTGAAATAATTCACAAATGGAATCTAAACCATATGATCCTGTCATTTTCTAAATGTTGCCGCATAAAAAAAGGATAGCTGAGCAGCATGCTCGCCTGCTGCTCAGCTATCCCTTACCTATGCCTTAAATAACACTTATTCTTCCGTTTCTTGCAAAAGGAGACTTTCCACATCATTGATAAAGCGGCGCAAGCCTTTGGCTGTCTCGCGGTTGATTTGGCCCTCTTCATACATCCTTTGAATGGTCGAGCGCTCAACCTCCAATGCCTTAAAGCGAAGCTCTTCCTTCTGCTCATCACGCATCATTCTCGTGCGCACGCCATCTATTTTAGCTCCCTTCCATTTTGCCAGGAAGCGTTCATACTCCCGTATAACCACATGGATGCTTTCTGCATTTCCGCTTTCTTTCTTTAACTGGGCAAGCTTTGCTATGGCTGCTTTCGCCATTTCAATTTGCAGCTCCTGCATTTGGGCATAATCATCTTGCCCGCTGGCAGTTGCCCTGTCCTTATAACCAAATCTCCTCTTTATCTGCCCTAACAACATCTTAATCTTCGATAATAAACTATGGGCCTGGAGTTCCTCGCGCAAGTCAAGCGAATTCAACATCCGGCCAATGACATCTTGGCTTACTTGACCTTCACTAATGCATTCACGCAAGAATTTCCGTTCAGTCCTCAATCCAATAAGACGATATTCCATCAGCTCTTGCTCTATCTCCCTGATCCGCTCATCTTCCTTATTTTCATACCTGATTTGCTCAATGAGCCGTTTATATTCACCAATCAGTTCAAATGCTGCCGCCTCGTTTTCCTTTGTTGTTTCTTCCTCAATTCTCTTGACTGCTGCTCTTAATAAGCGAATCTTATATTGATCATAAGGAGGCTTTTGGACAGATGTCCTTGCGGCTTCCCTCTTGCTGAACAGCGGCAGCAGAACAGCCGCCGAGATTAAGGTCAATAGGATAATTCCTCCTGCAAGCATGATGGTCAAAGACCTCTCTGGAAACAAGCCTCCGGAAGCGACGAAATAGGGAAGCGATAGTACGCCAGCCATCGTTATCGCCCCTCTTACCCCTGTTAATCCGGTTAAGACACTTACCTTCACGCTCGGCTTGACCGCCCCTCCTTTTGATAGAACAAAATCAATTCCCATATAGCAATAGGTCCAAATCATCCTAATCAGCATAATGACAAACCCAATAGCCAATATATAACCGATCACGAGCCAATTGCTGATTGCCGGATTTTCCACTGTCTCTTTCATGGCAGAAGGGATACTCAATCCAAGCAAGAGAAACACGACTCCATTTAACACAAATAAGATAATGGACCACATATGTTCGGTGACCACTTGCTCATCAGCATTGCGGACTCCTGCCCTTTCCTTAATGCTTGAATGAACGATACCAGCAGCCACGACCGCAATGACCCCTGAGGCATGCAAAAAGGTCTCTGCTGCATAATAGATGATAAAAGGCGATACAAGCTGGAGCAGGGAATAAAACGTCACATCCACAATTCCTTGCCTCCTTAAGGAACGGCGCAAGCCAACGAGCAATAGCCCGACACTCACTCCAGAGATGGCCCCTACTATTACTACATAGATGAAATCCAAGGCTGCCTCACTCAGCGAGAAATAACCCGTAACTACAGCCGCAACAGCATAATTGAAGGCTATCAATCCGGAGGCATCATTGATTAACGACTCTCCCCTGACAAGCCTTAAAATAACCGGCGGCAAGTAAATCCTCTCAGCAATACCATTGACGGCTACCGGGTCTGTCGGGGAGAGGATAGCCGCAAGCGCAAACGCTGCCGCAAGCGGGATGGAAGGGATAAGCCAATGAATGAAATACCCTCCAATAATAGTTGTGAGAAAGACAAGGATAAAGGCATTTGCCAGGATGGGCCAGCGCATCTTCCAAAGCTCCTCTCTCGGGAAACGCCTTCCATCATTAAAAAGAAGAGGAGCAACAAATAAGAGCAAAAACCACTCTGCTTCGAGTTCAAACGATATCTCTTCAATAAAGACAGCAAATAAAATTCCAAGCGCAATCTGTGTCAATGCAGTCGGAATCATCGGCAAATAATGACTAATAATATTTGAGACTAACAAAAGCACTAATAAAACAATGATTGATAATAATAAATCCATATCTTTACCTCTATCTATAACAAATCATTTCCTTAGTGTGCCACATACCCCTTTTAACCATTCCCTAAAAGCACCAGATACAAATGATTGCTTCTTAGATAGAGATTTTTTATCAATAAAAAGAAGCCCTGTGATTCCTTCTCTGAGAATCATCAAGGCCTCCCTGTTACCGATTAAACGCTTCATATACCTTAAGCTTCTTGCCTTTTACCGTTTTCTTCTTCATAGCATTCAGGACATAAGGACCTTTCCCATTCATTATCTCTACAAATGATGCCTGGTCTTCAATCGTGATTATTCCGATGTCCTCGGCCGTTACGCCGTCGATTTTGGCAATCGTACCAACAAAATCAATGGCGCGAAGCTTCTTTTTCTTTCCGCCATTAAAGAACAACTTCATAATGTCTTTATTCAGCTCCGCTCCCTTATCCTCTTTCCTTTCAGTTTGGAACATATGCCGCTCAAACGAATCGCGTGCAGCTTCGACCTCCGCCTTAGTCGGGGGCTCCTTCAGCATGATTGAAACCCCAGCGTATTCTTCCGTTTCAGCCAGAAGTTCCCTTTCATGAGGAGTAAAGAAGGAAATAGCCTTGCCGCTCTTTCCTGCCCGACCCGTTCTGCCCGCGCGGTGCACGTAAGCCTCTTTCTCAAGCGGGAAATCAAAATTGATTACATGTGAGATTTCATCTATATCGATTCCGCGTGCCGCCACATCGGTAGCCGCTAAATAACGGAACTCTCCTCTCTTGAACTGGTTCATAACGTCAAAGCGATCCTCTTGGTACATGCCGCCATGAATTTTCCCGCATGAATAGTCCCACTCCACAAGTTGGTCAAACACGCGGTCGACTTGTTCCTGCGTACGGCAAAAAATGATGCAGCTGTCCGCCTTTTCCCTTATCGTCACGTCCCGCAATAAGGAAAGCTTTTGTGTATCTTTCGTAAGATAGCCTTCATGAATGATACGAGGCTTATGTGCAGCCTGGTCTTCGATTTTGACATACTCTGGATTGTTCATGTAGGTTTCGCACAGCCGCTTTATATCTTCTCCAAAGGTAGCTGAAAACATCATGGTAACCCTTTTCTTTGGCAAGGCGTTAATGATTTCTTCCACTTGACTGATAAAGCCCATATTAAGCATTTCATCTGCTTCATCAATAACCGCATATTGGATCTTTTCGACTGAAAGCGTCCCTTTTTGGATATGGTCCAGTACCCTCCCCGGCGTCCCGACGACGATATGGCATTTTTGGCTTAGCTCTAGCTTCTGCCTTGCAAAGGGCTGCTTTCCATAAACAGCAGCCGCCTTGATGCGTTTAAATCGGCCAATATGGATAAGGTCCTCCCTTACCTGTGCTGCCAGTTCGCGCGTCGGCGTCAGCACTAGTACCTGCGGTTTATTCTCAAGCCACTCCACATGCTGACAGAGTGGTATGCCATAGGCAGCTGTCTTACCACTTCCCGTAGAGGCCTCCACCACAACATCCTTATTCATGAGTATAATCGGGATCACCTTATGCTGAACCTCTGTCGGCTTTTCATATCGCATGCTTTCTAAAGCTCGTTCAATGGACTCCTCAAGCTGAAATTCTGTAAAACTGGTATTTTTCATTTGTCTTCCTCATTTTCATTTCTTGTCATTTTCTATATTCGCGAAAACGTATTGTCTTATTATACCCGATGTCAGGCCAATTGCAGGTATGATATGACTAAAATGATAAAGACGGTCAATTTAAGCATCTGTGGAGCAGAGGATTTCTGAGCTATTCATAAAAATAAGTTGAGGTTCTTGCCCCATTCCAAAGCTTTGAAACCTTGGAAGTTGCATCACTCAAATAAAAATCTTGCTGCTTATAAATAATGAATGACTATTCACTCATTCTGTTAGATTTATGATACACTATTCCTACACACAAGGAATACCAAAGCAAAGGAGGGTTTCAAATTGTTTAAAGTAGAAACAGGTGTGAGAGAGAGCCGTCATGCAGGGGTTGATTGTGCGTATGGAGTTGTCTCGCTTCCGGGGACAAAAATGAGCGTGTACAGTTTTTTTACAGACGGGCTCTTAATTGATACTGGTTCCCCACACCTGCTCAATGATTACATTCCCTTATTTACGAATAAATCAATTGATCAGGTCGTATTAACCCATTATCATGAAGACCATGCTGGCGGGGCCAAATGGATTCAAGATCACCTGGACATTCCTATCTATATCCATGAATCCAGCGTGCAGACATGCCGCGAGCCCTTTCATTATGCCGACTACCGCAAGCTTGCCTGGGGACAAACGGACTCCTTCAAGGCTAGCCCCCTTCCATCCATCTTCTCATCAAGGAATGAAACATGGGAAACGATTCACACGCCAGGCCACACGAAGGATCATGTCTCCTTTTACAGCCATGACAGGAAGGCACTGTTCAGCGGAGATTTATATGTCCTAAGCCGCACAAAGGTCATTATCGCGGAGGAGGATATTACAGAAACGATGGTCTCCCTCAGGAAGGTACTCGCTTATGATTTCGAGGAGGTTTATTGCAGTCATGCCGGTTACTTGCCAAACGGGCGTCAAAGGCTGACTGATAAGCTTCATTATCTTGAGGATGTGGAAGAGAAAATCCTCCGCCTGCATGAATCAGGCATGAATCCCATGTCCATCAATAAGGAGCTGTTCCCGAAGCAATA
>CAJGCH010000226.1 GCA_904501845.1 uncultured Bacillaceae bacterium
GGATATAAATATCTTCCCCTCATCGCTTAACCGCTCATAATGAGCTTCAGAGCGAGAATAGAAAATCTCCCACTCTTCATCCGTATACATACTTGTATCTGCAGGATGATTAAAATTATGGGTATATATGCGCATTCTTTCTTCACCAAGATGCTCCCGCTCTTCCATATAGCTATCTACCAGCTCTCTCGTTGGGCAAGAGACATCTTGCCGAAGGGATAGACATCGTTCTTGGACTTCAAAAAATTCATATTCTGCACATAAGTCGGCTGTTTTCTTAAGGAGCGATTTAGCCGTGAGACGAAAATCAAATGTCGGACCTTCAAAGATAACGGCATCTATTGAGTTTGGATAGCGGTTCGCATACAGCAAAGCCAGATAACCTCCAAACGAATGGCCGATAACAGACCACTTATCAATTCCAAGATAATGGCGGAGGGCCTCGCAGTCCTCAATCAAATCATCAAGCCCGAATGGTTCAGTGTCACCGATTCCCTCTGACCTCAAGGCTCCCCTTTGGTCAAACGCAACGATACAGAAATCACTCCCCAATCGATTGGTTTGATGATAGGTAAAATCAAAACAGCCTTCACCTGGTCCGCCGTGTAAATACAAGATAGACCTTTCTTTTTTCGCATGGCTCATCTCAACATAGAGTTTTTTTCCATCGATTTCAATTAACCGTCCTCTTTCCATTGTATCTCCTCCCCTCCCTTCTCCTGCCTAATCCTCTATTGAATGGAGGAGGCCTAGCCGACATTGGGAGTGGTTAATGGAAAGGCTCCATAAAAAATCTCATATACACCCGCCTCTCGTAAGGGAAGTTACAGAAATTTATTCGTTATGGAGACGAAAAAGTCCTCCTATTAAGTTTGCTCAATCGATTTCTGCCGCATTTAAAGGATCGCCACACCTGAATAAAGGGATTGCCCTCTCCTTTCCTTGATGGACAAACATGTTCAGAGATGGCCCGTAAATCTAGATTCACATGCTCCTTTTGTTTATAGACATTGGTATGTAATCAAACTAAGAGTACATACCGACAGTTAGAGTCTGACTCATTACTAAATAAGTTGCTTTAAATTAGGGATTATTCAAGCATTGTGCTATACTTAGCCTACCATTTGATCTTACAGGTTTCATACGTTTGTTGCACCAGCCCTATTCATTTATTGAATAGGGGTTTTTTATTGATAAATAATTGAACAAAAAAATAGACCCTGCATTGGCAGGGTCTATCATTTAGGTATTATTAACCTTTTTGAACGTTTGTAGCTTGTGGGCCACGTTGTCCTTGTTCTACTTCAAACGTTACGCTTTGACCTTCGTCTAAAGATTTGAAACCTTCGCCTTGGATTGCTGAGAAATGTACGAATACGTCTTCTCCGCCTTCACGCTCGATAAATCCAAAACCTTTTTCTGCATTAAACCATTTCACTTTACCTTGTTCCATAATTGTTGCCTCCTAGTGTGTTTTCCACACAATATGTTACTATCCTTGCTCAAATACCTTAGACGAAAATCAAAATAGCTTCTCAATCTGCAAACGAACAAAAATAATTCTTCTTAAGAATAACAGAGAAGTTAAAAAATAGCAAACAATAAGGTGATAACCCTTTAGAATTGTGTTCATATTCATCTTCAGCACATTAGCTCCATATGCACACACTGACTCCATTCCACGCAAATCAGATTAGCCAATTCAAGCTCAATTGTGCATTTGAGTATACATTATATGATCTTGATTCTCTATTGGTTTTTATGATTCAGGAAATTGAAAAGGCTCTTCCTACTGAATCAATCCAAGTGTTTTCGCAGGTCCATTAATCATTACATTAATGAGGAATTCCGTTAATTGTTCTGACTCTATAGGGGCATCAGATTGAAATGTATATTCTATTATGCCTAAGGCTGCGGATGTAAAGATGACCACAAATAAATCTGTCGGTATATTCAGTGATGATTTATTGAAATCCGGCAGAATCCTCTCTTCAAAAACCACCTTTAATTTGCTGCGTAATTTAGCTTGAAAGGATGAATGATGGCTGGATTTAAGCAAAAGCTGTAATAATTCCTTGTTTTCCTCCAAACAATTAATTAATTCCTTAATCGTATCATAGCGAGTTTGTATAAAAAGCTGATCAGATGGTTCATCCGGCAAATTACTCAAGATTACCTCTTCAATCTTTTCAATCATCTCGTTTTCGAAGCTATCCATCATGTCATATTTATCAGCAAAATGTAAATAGAATGTTCCTCGATTAAGATCCGCACGATTCACTATCTCATTGATGGTAATGTGTTGAAACTCCTTCTCTTGTACTAGCTCTACACATGCATCAAATAGTGCCTTTCTCGACTTCCGTTTCCTTCTATCCATTTTTCCACCTCCAAACTACTGACATAATTTTATAATCAAACTGTATTCAAATCAACATTATGTTGATTAACTAAAATATTGCTCAACAAAATAAATTGATTTGTTCATTAATGAATAAAGGCATAGATATTAACTATGGCTGTTGTTTTTGGACGATTCTATAATCAAGTTGAGCAAATAGTTCAGTTTAAAGGAGGTCTTTAATTTGGGAAAATTGGATAATTCCAACCGTTTATTTTTTGTGCCGCTTATTGCTATCTTAATATTAGGAATTATTTTTATGTTGGCTGTATTGCCGATGGTGAAAATGGAACCAAAAAATGTGCCAATCGGTTTAGTTGTTGCGGATGAAGGCGCAATGGGGGATACATTAGCAGATGCATTGGTCAACGGTGCCCCTGAACTTGTAAAATTTAAAACATTCGACTCGATTAAAGCACTACAAGAAGCGATGGATGGAAGAGAAGTATATGGAGCCTTAGTACTGCCAGCCGATTTTTCAAGTAAAGTGGCTACGCTTCAAACGGATACACCAGAAAAAGCAACTATGCAAATCTACATAAATGAAGGTGCAAATGCCACAGTATCAACAGTTGTACAAAATGCATTAACTAATATGGTTACAGGCTTAAATACGCAATTAAGCAATCAAATGCTATCATCTGTACAAGAAAAGACAGTTGAAATGAAACAACAGCTGGCACCTGTCTTACAAGCCCAAAGTGAAAGCAGTCCGTTAGCTCAAGTTAGCGAAATGATTTCACCTATTCAGCCAAATAAAGTGCAAGACTTTGCAAACCCAATTCAATCTGAAGTAGTCAAGGTGAATGAAACGGGCAGTTTAGGGAATGCACCGATCGCCTTTATGACCATTACTTGGTTCTCCAGTTTGATTGGTGCCGTTATGCTTTATTTAGCCGGAAATAAGCGTACATTTGCTTCCAGACTAGAAAAATTGAGATTTAATACACTTCAATCAATCATGCCATTTGTCTATGGATTAACAGCTGGATATGTCGCAACATGGTATTCCACTTGGCTATTAGACTTTGAATTCACATATTTTAACCGTACTGCGCTATTTATCGCCATTTGCGTCACTGCGTTTACGTTAATGATTTTTGCTACATTACGCTGGCTGAAATTACCGAGCATCATTATCTATGTATTATTAATGTTCTTCAGTATGGCTGCCGTACAACTGGCACCGGAAATGATGCCATCGTTCTATCGCGATTATATTGTTTCTTGGCTGCCGCTTCGTTTCTTTGTAGAAGGTTTAAGAGAAGTATTATTCTTTAGCCACGAAGTCATTAATCAATACAGCATTGTCCTCCTATGGATATTATTCATTGCACTTGCATTAGTGTGGTTCAAAAACGCAGCAGAAAAAACAGAAACGAAACAACCATAATAAGTCTAGCCATTTTGCTCATTTTCGCAAAATGGCTTCTTCATGGATAAGGAAGGTAGAAAGAATGGGATTTTCTTTATATGGACCATATCATATTGGATGGCTCATTGTCATAACGTCATCCGTTATCCTCGTCAGCAAGCATTTCAAAAAGCTGGATATCAAAAGCCAGACTTTTGTACAGCGAATGCTTGCATGGTTTATTTTGCTATTTGAGATTGTTAAAGATATTTATTTGATTAAAATAAACGAGTTTTCAGTTGAATATCTCCCTCTTGAATTATGTGGGTTAGCCATTTTTGCGGTTTTTTATCATGCGCACACAAATAATTCAATGATTGGAGAAATGCTCTATAATTTATTTTTGCCAGGTGCCATTGCTGCTTTATTATTTTGTAACTGGACGCATCGCCCGATTTATGAGTTTATGAGTTTTTTCAGCTTTATTTTCCATCTAGCCCTTGTTATGTATTGCGTGATGGTACTGCATGCAGGAATCGTGAAACCAAATAGGAAAAGAATAGGCGGTTCAGTCCTATTTTTAGCGGTGACAGGGTCGATTATTTACCCATTAAATAAAATATGGGATACGAACTTTATGTTTTTAAATGTCCCATCACCTGGTTCTCCGCTTGTGCCGCTTGAATATATTTTTGGAAATCCAGGATACATATTTGGTTTAGCTTTTATTATTCTTCTTTTATGGAGTGTTATGTATTTACCGTGGAAAAAGAAGGAAAAAATTATATCTGAATTGCTTGTCAAATAAAATAGGGACTAGCCCTAAGAGTCAGTCTTCACCTTCTCTTAGGATAGTCCCTTTTACTTATCATTAGATACGAGTGTCCATTAAACCGCAGTATGCATCAACAGGGTCTTTACCTTTGAATGGTGATTTACCCATCAATTTTTCTACTAGCACTTCAATTGTTTCTTTATTGCCATCGTACGTATTAATGTACGTTTTCACTTGAGGAACATCCGCCAAGTGGAATGGGTTGTTTACAGAAACGAAGATGGTTGGCACTTCGTGAACATAGAATGGAATATCAGGCGTTCCTTTTAAAGCATTCCATGTCATACGTTGTACTACTTCACCCATTTTAACGTTTGCAACATTAATGATTAGATCATATTTGTCCGTTAATTCTTTAATAGGACGTTTTGCTGCATATGCGTTCATAATGCTCTTCATTTGCTCTTCTGGTGGTAAGTCAGCGATTTTATCCATTGGAGATTCGTGAATTTCCACTTCAAAGCCTTTAGACTCAAGTTCTGCTTTGATAAGATCGATTGGCTTAGGTTTGTTTCCGCTA
>CAJGCH010000227.1 GCA_904501845.1 uncultured Bacillaceae bacterium
AAATGGTTTATGAATATCATGCAAAGAGGAAAGCTAGGCTACTTCTCCATGTACTGCTTTATCGTCGGTACATTGGTCATAATCTTCGCTTAAGGGTGCTAAAGACACTAAGACAAGGAAACCAGATTCCTTGTCCTTTTTCATTGGCGAAGTTCTCTACTCAGAACCTTCCGAAGGACCTTAAACCATAGGGTTCAGAACCCTCCCTCCGAGGGCCTTTGACAAAGCTAGACCTTATTGGCCGGCAAACGTCTAAAATTATAAAACCAGCTCTTATTAAGTCTATTTCATACCTCGGCTATCACTTTCATAATATTAAATACCCATATAGTATAAATTTTTATTAGGTAATTATAACTAATATTCCCATATAAACTATTAAATTCCTTTAAATCTGCTATATTGATTGGTGGGAATGTTAACGCCCACACATTAATAGCTTCTTAGGAGGAATGAATCGTTTGCGAAGATTATCATTAACCAAACTTATTACCGTCTTCATGTTTGCCATTCTTTTGTTCACTACCCCTTTCCTAGCCTTAGATGCAGAAGCATCAAAGAAACATAAGGGCAAAGGGCAGTCAAAAATCTCGCTTCGTATTATGGAAACAACGGATATCCACATGAATCTGCTAAGCTATGATTATTACAAAAACAGCGAATCTCCTACTATTGGACTCGCCAAAACAGCTACACTCATCAAGCAAGCGCGCAGTGAAGTAAAAAACAGCGTCCTTGTTGATAATGGAGACCTTATTCAAGGTAATCCTTTTGCCACATACAAAGCCAAAATAGACCCAATTGGCAAAAAGGAAGTCCATCCAGCCATAAAAGCAATGAATTATCTAGATTATGATATCGCCACACTTGGCAATCATGAATTTAATTATGGACTGGAATTTTTAGATGAAGTATATAATGATGCCAAATTTGATTTCATCAACGCAAATGTCTATATCGATGACAAAGACGGCAATCCAAACAATGATAAGAATAAATACACGCCTTATAAAATCGTTAACAAGAAAGTAAAAGACCAATCAGGCAGGACGAAAATCGTTAAGATTGGCTATATCGGATTTGTCCCTCCTCAAATCAACGAATGGGATAAAGCCCATCTTGACGGGAAAGTCATCACAAAGGATATTACAAAAACAGCCGAAAAATATATTCCATTGATGAAGAAAAAAGGAGCCGATATCATCGTTGCCATGGCTCATTCCGGCTTCAGCAGCAATGAAGAGAACACAGAGGATACCATTTATGCTTTAAGCAAGGTAAAAGGCATTGATGCCCTCACCTTCTCCCATACGCACAAGGTCTTCCCGGCTGCTGATGTCAGCAAGCTGGATGCCCTCTTCAAGGATGAGAACGGCAATGTGCTCCCTGGAGTAGATAATGAAAAAGGAACAATCAATGGTGTTCCAGCTGTACAAGCTGGCTTTGGCGGCGGTGCACTCGGAATCATTGATTTAACCTTAGAGAAGAAAAAAGGAAAATGGATTGTGACCGACTCTCAATCCTCAACAAGGGCGGTCACCCAGGATGTTGAACCAGATCAAGCAATCGTCAAAGCAGTCAAGAAAGACCACGAAGCAACCATTGAATATGTCAATACGCCAATAGGAACGACAACGGACGATATCTACAGCTACTTCGCCCTCGTGAAGGACGACCCGTCCATTCAAGTCGTGACCAATGCCCAAACTTGGTATGCGGAGAATTATATCAAGCTCAACAAGCCAGAGCTTGCTGACGTTCCCATTCTCTCTGCAGGAGCTCCTTTCAAGGCTGGGAGAAACGGCGTAGAGGAATTCACCGAGATCAAAAAAGGCGATTTGACTATCCGCAGCGCAGCCGATCTTTATTTGTATGATAATACGTTAAAGGCGATCAAATTAACGGGTGCTGACGTAAAAGAATGGCTTGAGATGTCCGCCGGCAAATTCAACACGATTGACCCTGCTAACACTGAGACACAGGAATTGTTAAATCCATCCTTCGCTGTTTATAACTATGATGTGATTGATGGAGTCACCTACCAAATTGATGTGACAAAGAAACCGAAGTATACGCCAACAGGCACTGTGGCTAATCCAGATTCAAGCCGGATCACCAACCTGGAATACAACGGGCAACCTGTACAGCCAGACCAGGAATTCATTGTAGTGACGAATAACTACCGCGCAAATGGCGGCGGAAACTTCCCTGGAGTTCAAAATGGAGAAATCGTCATTGATTCAGCTGATGAAAACCGTCAAGTCTTAATGGATTATATCTCAGAGGTGAAGGAAATTACGCCAACGGCAGATAATAACTGGGCCCTTGCCCCAATTGCCGGAGATGTGAATCTGACATTTACAACATCACCGAAGGCTCAAGAATACATCACAGAAGATAGCCCATTCACGTTTACAGGCAACACTGATGATAAAGGCTTTGGTATCTTCACCTATGACTTAAATCGCGGCATCAGCATCCAGCTATTGAGCATGAATGACCTGCACGGACAGCTGGACACCGTTACAACCGTGGACGGCAAGACAGCGGGAAAGATTGAATACACAGCCGCTGCCCTAAAGGAGCGCGAAGCGGACAACCCCAATACATTCATCGTTCATTCCGGTGATATGATTGGGGGCAGTCCCCTCATCTCCGCCCTCTTTCAGGATGAACCAACCGTTGAGGTCATGGAAGCAATCGGCTTTGATGCCGGAACACTCGGAAACCATGAGTTTGATGAAGGCATTGATGAACTAAAAAGGATGATCTCCGGCGGGGATCATCCAAATGGCTCAAAAGGCTATGACGGCATGGACTTCCCGGTCGTTGCTGCCAATGCCTATGATACTCGTGATGACGAGCTCATTACCGAGCCATATACCATTTTTGAAGCCGAGGGCCAAAAAATCGGCGTCATCGGTGTCGTTACACAGGAAACACCTGAAATGATCGTACGCAAAGGAAATGAAACGCTAAAAATCACAGATGAAGTAGAAGCCATTAATACATACACGGATGAATTAAAGAAGGAAGGCATTGAAGCAATCATTGTCCTTGCCCATAACCCTGCCATCCAGGATGGCTATACAGACCGCTTCGACGCAAGCAGGATTGCTGAGCAAATCGATGATGAAGTGGATATCATCTTTGCCGCTCATAATCATGTAGGTGTAGACCGCGTGGTAGACAACAAGCTCATCGTCCAAGCCTACTCATACGGTTCAGCCATTGCAGATGTTGATATTGAAATCGACCCGGCTACGGGCGATATCTTCCACAAGGAAGCAGAAATCATGACTGTATTCCAGGATGATTACACGCCAAACCCTGAAGTCAGCGCCATCATGGAAAAATACACAGCACTTGTTGAGCCGATCAAAGCAGAGGTTGTCGGCCAATCTGCCGAAACCTTGATCAAAGGGTACCCAATGGTTAATGAGACGAATAGTGATCTCGCCCTTGGCAATCTGATTGCGGATGGAATGAGAGTGGCAATGGATGCCGACTTCGCGATGATGAATGGCGGCGGTGTTCGTTCCCAGCTTGATGCCGGGGAAGTCACCTATGGGGACCTCTTCGCTGTCCAGCCATTCGGCAATGTCTTGAATAAAGCCACACTCAGCGGAGCTGATATCGCCGTTGTGCTCAATGAGCAAATCACAGCAAGAGGCCTAGACTATCATATCTCAGGCTTAAAATATACATACACCTATGATGATGACGCCAAAACAGGCAAAGTTGTAGACATTTTCCTTGAAGATGGAAGCAAAATCGACCCTGAAAAGGAATATACGGTTGTCGTAAACAATTATATGTACACGAACATCAGCACAAGCTTTAATAAGCTCTCATCCTCTATGGAGGTCGGTCCAATCGATGTCGATGCGACCGTTGACTTTGTAAAAACCTTGCCACAGCCATTTACTTATGCGGCGGAAGGACGGATTCAAAGAATTCAATAAAGCAAAAGACCTGTCAGGGTGCAGCTGCACCCTGACAGGTCTTTTTTTTAACTCCAAAGGGATATCACTCTCATAGCCAGTCCGACAGGAAAAAGCCGTCCCGGCCAAATCGAAAGGGTTCACTTAAATAACTTCTCGTATTGCCCGTACCCCTCATCGGCCAATTTCTCTTTCGGAATGAACCGAAGTGCGGCAGAATTGATGCAATAGCGTGCACCATCCGGTCCAGGCCCATCATCAAATACATGACCGAGGTGAGAATCAGAGGTCTTCGCTCTAACCTCAATTCGCCTCATCCCATAGGATGTGTCTAGCTTCTCCTCCAGTTCCATGCGCTGCAGCGGCTTCGTAAAGCTTGGCCAGCCACAGCCAGCGTCATATTGGTCAAGGGAGCTAAAGAGCGGCTCTCCCGTAATAATGTCGACATATATGCCTTCCTCTTTATTATCCCAGTATTCGTTATCAAATGGGGGTTCAGTGGCATTGTTTCTTGTCACTTCATATTGAAGCTCTGTCAATTCATTTCTAAGCTGTTCATCGCTTTTGACCTTTTTCCAATTCTCGCGAATGAAACGGGCACGCCCAGAGCCTTCCTTATAGAGATTGTAGTGAAAAGGATTTTTCCTGTGATATTGCTGATGCTTCTCTTCTGCTACATAGAAAGGGGCAGCAGGCAGAATTTCAGTAACAATCTCTTTCTGGAAGCGGCCGCTCTCGGCAAGGGCCTGCCTTGACTCCTCTGCCAGGCGTTGCTGTTTTTCATTATGATAGAAAATCGCTGTCCGGTAAGATTGTCCTCTATCATTAAATTGGCCGCCTGGGTCTGTCGGGTCAATCTGCTGCCAATATTGCTCAAGCAATGTCTCATAAGGCATCACATCCGGGTTAAAGGTAATTTGCACAGCCTCATAATGGCCAGTTGTATCTGAGCAAACCTCTTCATATGTCGGATTTTCCGTATGGCCCCCTGTATATCCTGAGACGATTCCATAAACGCCCGGCTGTTCCTCAAACGGAGAGACCATGCACCAAAAGCATCCGCCAGCGAATGTCGCGAGCTCCCTCTTTTCCTCCATTGGATGATTCCTCCTTTTTCTGTTCGTAACGTATATAATAACCTTTC
>CAJGCH010000228.1 GCA_904501845.1 uncultured Bacillaceae bacterium
GGCATCTACATACAGATGAGGGGTAACGATGGCCTCTGGATTCAGTTCGCCTGCCTGGACGATTTCATCCACCTCGGCGATGACATAGCTGGCGGCCGTGGCCATGATTGGATTGAAATTTCGGGCCGTTTTGTAATAGGCCAGATTCCCGAGCGTATCTGCCTTATGGGCGCGGATGAAGGCGATATCCCCCCGAAGTGCTTTTTCGAAGATATAATGTTTGCCATCAATGATGCGTTCCTCCTTCCCTTCGGCGAGCTTCGTCCCGACAGCCGTCGGAGTATAATAGCCGCCAAGTCCGGCACCGCCTGCGCGTATTGATTCGGATAAGGTTCCTTGGGGCAGAAGCTCCACCTCTAATTGTCCTTTCAAGTATTTCTCACCGACATCCCGATTGCTTGTGAAGTAAGAGCCGATGGCTTTTTTGATTTTATTTTGATTAAGGACAATCCCAAGCCCTTTGCCTGATTCTCCGAGATTATTGCTGATGACGGTCAGGTTATTGACGTCCGTTTTTGTGAGCTCGTCGATGAGTGTAAGGGGGGCTCCAATTAAACCGAAGCCGCCGACAAGAATGGTCTGCCCGGATTGCAAGGGTTTAAGTGCTTCTGTCACGCTCTGAATTAATTTAGACATGGCATTGCTCCTTTCCTTTTAACTATATGCAGGTCCTTGAAAAATAAGATATGCGAAACTTGTATGTATAAGTTATGGCATGTATTTAATAAAAATTTTAAGAAAATACATATTTTTCTTGAAAATCTGTTAGATAATGCTAAAATTTAATTGTGGTTATACGGATAAGTTGGCAATTGTTTGGTGATTCGCAGGTGAAAACGAGAAAATGCTATGTTTGCTTGTACGGATAATTTGGGATAAATGAGGAGTGGTGAGGACAGATGGCTAAATATTCAATTGGGGTAGATTATGGTACTCAATCAGGAAGAGCGGTGTTAGTGGAAATCGGGACAGGGCGTGAAGTGGCGACTTCCGTGAAAGCGTATTCACACGGTGTGATGGATGAATTCCTGCCCGATGGCATGACACGCTTGGAGCATGACTGGGCTTTGCAGCACCCGGCGGATTATATGGAAGTCTTGGCTTCTGCGATTCCGGCCGTTTTGAACGAAGCGGGTGTGAATGCTGAGGACGTCATCGGAATCGGAATTGATTTTACGGCATGCACGGTCCTGCCGATTGACAAGGATGGGACACCCCTTTGTATGACGGAGAAATATCAGCATAACCCTCATGCCTATGTGAAGCTATGGAAGCATCATGCCGCACAGGAGGAAGCGAACCGCCTGAATGAGCTTGCCGAAAAACGAGGGGAGGCATTCCTGCAAAGATATGGCGGGAAGATTTCCTCCGAATGGCTCTTCCCGAAGCTATGGCAGATTGCCAATGAGGCGCCGGATGTTTATGAGGATATGGACCAATTCGTTGAAGCGGCAGATTGGGTCGTGTCCCTGTTGACAGGTGAATTGAAGCGGAACAGCTGCACGGCTGGCTACAAGGCCATTTGGCATAAGCAGGACGGGTATCCGGCAAGGGATTTCTTCAAGAATCTTGATGAAAGGCTTGAGAATGTCGTTGTGGAGAAGCTCTCTGGGGATATATACTCTATCGGCGATAAGGCAGGGGAACTGACCGAATGGGCAGCTGCCTTAACGGGCTTGAAACAGGGTACGGCTGTAGCTGTCGCCAATGTGGATGCCCATGTGGCGGTACCGGCTGTCGGCATCACCGAACCTGGAAAACTACTGATGATCATGGGGACATCTACCTGCCATATCCTGCTCGGTGATGAGGAGAAAATGGTGCCTGGCATGTGCGGTGTCGTAGAGGACGGTGTCATCCCTGGGTTCATGGGCTATGAGGCAGGGCAGTCATGCGTCGGCGACCATTTTGAATGGTTCACGAAAAATGGCGTGCCGAAAGCGTATCACGAGGAAGCGGAGGAACGAGGAATCAGCATTCACCATTTATTAACGGAAAAAGCGAGCCGTCTGGCTGTTGGTGAAAGCGGTTTATTGGCACTTGACTGGTGGAACGGCAATCGTTCGACCTTGGTCGATGCTGATTTGACAGGGGTGATCCTCGGGGCGACCTTGCAAACGAAGCCGGAGGAAATCTACCGCGCGCTGATTGAGGCGACTGCCTATGGGACAAGAACCATTGTCGAAGCCTTCCGAAACAGCGGCGTGCCAATCCATGAGGTCTATGCATGCGGGGGTATCGCCGAGAAGAATGCTTTGATGATGCAAATTTATGCGGATGTGCTCGATATGGAAATACGCATCTCAGCATCCTCCCAGACGCCTGCGCTTGGTTCCGCGATGTTCGGTGCGGTCGCGGCCGGGAAAGAGCGGGGCGGCTATGATGACATCAAAGATGCGGCCAAGGAGATGGCGCGCTTGAAGGATGTCGTCTACCGCCCAAGAAAAGCGGAGGCGGATGTCTACGGGCTGCTCTTTGCGGAATACACGCGCCTTTATGATTATTTTGGACGCGGCGAAAATAAGGTGATGAAGCAATTGAAAGCGATTAAAAAAGCGAGCCGGAATCAGATTGCTGCAATCTAAGAGAGTAAGAGGGGAAGGGAGAGAGGTACATGCTAGATTCATTGAAGGAACAAGTGCTGAAGGCGAATCTTTTATTGCCTGAGTATAAAATGGTCACCTTCACATGGGGAAATGTGAGCGGGATTGACCGGGAGGAAGGGCTCGTCGTCATCAAGCCGAGCGGTGTTCCCTATGAGGAGCTGGAGGCGGATGACCTTGTTGTCGTCAACCTGGAAGGGGAAGTGGTGGAAGGGGACTTGCGCCCGTCATCTGATACAGCGACCCATCTCGCCCTCTATAAAGCGTTTGCCGATATCGGCGGTATCGTCCATACGCATTCGCCATGGGCAACAAGCTGGGCCCAGGCTGCGCGCCCGATTCCGCCGCTTGGCACGACACATGCCGATTATTATTATGGCGAGATCCCGTGCACGCGCGTCTTGACCGAGCGTGAGATAGTGAGCGGCTATGAGCTTGAGACAGGGAATGTGATTATCGAGACCTTCAAGCACAAAGGGCTCGACCCTGTCGCCATGCCTGGGGTGCTCGTCTCAGGGCATGCTCCATTTGCCTGGGGGAAAGATGCGATGCAGGCCGTGCATAATGCGGTGGTGCTCGAGGAAGTGGCGAAGATGGCCCTGCAGACGTACCAATTGAACCCGGACGCAGAGCCGATCGATCAATATCTTCTCGATAAGCATTATTTGAGGAAGCACGGCAAGAACGCCTATTACGGGCAAAAGGCAACAAGGAACTAACATCTTACTTTTATGGGGGAATGAATATGTTAACAGTGAAGCCTTATGAATTCTGGTTTGTGACGGGGAGTCAAAACTTGTACGGTGAAGAGACATTAAGAGAGGTTGAAGCGAACACGAAAACGATTGTCGAATCGCTTGATGGGGATTCTGCCTTGTCCTACCGCATCGTCTTCAAGGATGTGCTGAAGGATGCCGATTCGATTCTTAGATTGGTGCGTGAGGCGAATGCGAATGAAAACTGTGCTGGCATCGTGACATGGATGCATACATTCAGCCCGGCAAAAATGTGGATTGCGGGACTTGCTGCCTTGCAAAAGCCGCTTCTTCATCTTCATACCCAATTTAACCGCGATATCCCATGGGACGGGATTGATATGGATTTCATGAACACGAACCAATCGGCGCATGGCGACCGTGAATTCGGCTTCATGGGCAGCCGTCTTCAAATCAAACGCAAGGTCGTTGTCGGCCATTGGGATAGCGAAGAAGTGAAAGCTAAGATCGGCGGCTGGATGAGAACAGCCGTCGCTTTCTCAGAAAGCAAGCAATTGAAGGTTGCCTGCTTTGGCGACAATATGCGTAATGTAGCCGTGACCGAAGGGGATAAGGTCGAAGCGCAAATCAAGCTTGGCTGGACGGTTGATGGCTATGGAATCGGTGATTTGGTTGACAGCATGAATGAGATTACGGAGGAGCAAGTAGACGAGCTCATGCAGGAATACGAGACTAGCTACACAATCGTTCCAGAAGGGCAGACAGAAGGAGCGGTCAGGGATTCAATCCGTTACCAGGCGAGGATTGAGCTAGGCTTGAAAGCCTTCCTTGAGAAAGGGAATTACACAGCGTTCACGACGACGTTTGAGGACCTGCACGGCATGAAGCAGCTGCCAGGGCTCGCTGTGCAAAGATTAATGGCCCAAGGCTACGGCTTTGCCGGTGAAGGGGACTGGAAAACAGCCGCACTCGTCCGTCTCGGGAAGATTATTGCCGATGGAGAAGATACATCCTTCATGGAGGACTATACCTATCATTTCGAACCAGGGAATGAGATGGTCCTTGGCGCGCATATGCTTGAGGTATGTCCAACCATTTCCGCGACTAAGCCGGAGATTGCCGTGCACCCGCTTGGCATTGGCGGCAAGGAAGACCCTGCCCGCTTGATTTTCAACGGTAAGAGCGGTTCGGCTTTGAATGCATCTATCGTTGACCTAGGCCATCGTTTCCGCATCATCATCAACGAAGTCGATGCGATTGAACCTGAGATTGCTATGCCCAACCTGCCAGTCGCCCGTGTCCTCTGGCGCCCGCAGCCTTCCTTGAATGAGGGGGCAGAGAATTGGATCCTGGCCGGCGGCGCGCACCATACGCTCTTCTCCTATAAGGTGACGACTGAACAGCTGCGTGACTTTGCAGAGCTTGTCGGAATGGAATGCGTCATCATCAATCATGACACGAATAAGCATGCGTTCGAGAATGAATTATGATGGAATGATATTGTGTATAAATAATGTTCAGGAAGCGCGGTGGTTCCCAGTGACCCACTGCGCTTTTTTCGAATTAATACTTTAAGGGAGTATTTAGTCTGTGTTTCCCAGTAAATCTGACGAGGCGGTGAAGGAATAACGCCTTTTTATGTTGAACTTCTTATTAAGGGCAATTACATGATGAAAAGGGAAGGAAGGAGGCATAAATTTGAAGAAAAGACTTTTGATTATCGGCTTGCTGGTGGTATTAGCGATCATTATAC
>CAJGCH010000229.1 GCA_904501845.1 uncultured Bacillaceae bacterium
TAACTTCACTTGCAATCCATACAGCTAGAGCAATGATGAGTGCGGTAATAATTGCCCATCTTATCGTTTTTTTCATTTAATCCCCCTCCTATGTGCTTAATAACTACTACGAGTGAAGATTAAAATAGTTTCAAAATTTACCAATCGTTATTGCAGTTTATTAATAGCAGCAATACATAGCAAAAGATTCATAAAAAAAGACTGAAGAAAAAGCAGTTTATTTTACTTTTTCTTCAGTCTTATACGTAAATAGACATCAATAGGTTAACTCGAATTTGTTTGATTCAAACGCCGCAAGACAAGTCCCATTACTATTTTTGAATGATATTAAGTTTGGAATATCCGATACGCTGGGACAACGGTATCTGTTACGATTTCTTTCCCTTTGCTGCGAATGAAATCAAGCTTGTAATACGCATCGAAGCGCTGACTGATTTCAGTTTTGACGAGCTCTGGTGGTGTGACGATAATCAATTGGAATTTAAGCTTATCCGCAACAGCGAAGATTGGGTCAAGCACATGCGCTGAGGCAGCTTGTCCGAACGGATTGTCACAAACTAGCGGCACCCATGAGCTGTCAGCTTCCGTTTTCACGGATAGAAGCATCATCATCATGACCATCCTCGCGGATAGCTTTTGACCGCCGCTTCCATCCGATTTCGTCCGTGAACCTTGGTTGATGGTTCTCCAGGTAGAGTAATGCTCTTTTTGCGGTTTCCCGTACATGAAGGCATTATCAGTTCTCATATTATAGACAAGCAATTCAGGATAGCGATTGCGGAGGGCAACGAACAGGATTTGATCGTCCCCGATAAGCTGCTTGATTTCTTGTTCTAGCTGCTTATTGTTCTCATCAATGGAGTCAAATTGCGCGCTTATTTTATCGATGGCCGTGACAAAATGCTGCTTCAAAAGCGGTTCGACATCCTCTGCCCGTCTCGGAAGGATATCCTCCTTCAATTGGACAAGCGGGAAGGTTCCTCGCTCGTTCTTGATTTTCATTTTTGCGAGCATCGAACGAATCGCATCCGTCATACTCATGACCTTCATGCTTGCGCGGTTTGTCCATACATCCCTTGCCTTTTCTGCCCTCTCCTTATCTAAATCGAGCTGCTCAAGGCCGCTACGGGAGAAACGTTTCATGTTTTGAACGATTGTCAGCATATGGGTATAATGTCTTGTATCCATATGGTCGAGTGAAGCCAAGACTTCGTTTTTAAAGCGAATTTCCCAATCCTTTTCTTCAATGAGCAGCTTGAGCTTGCGCAAGGTTTGCTCTAGCTTAGCATGCTTCACTTGTTTATCCTCCTGCAAGGCTTGGTGGTCTTCACACCAATTGAGGATGCATTTTTTGCCCTGGGTCCTGATTTTTTCAAGATCCTCCTCATTAAAAGCTGCTGCTTCGTCCTTCAAGATAACGGATAAGGTTAATTGGTCTCCTTCATAACCGGTAATGCGAGCTTCCGTTTCCTTCTGTTCCTTTTCAACCTTCTTGAGACGATTTTTCGCGATTTTGGTTCGGTCCTTGATCTCCAATTCCTTTACATCCAGATCCTGACCTTCCCATGTCTCCGGTTCTTTTTCATGCTTGCTCAGCTTCTTCTCAGCTTTTTTCGTTTGATCCTGGGCGTGCTTTAAGGATGTTTCTGCGACAGTGACTTCCTTTTCCTGCTTCCGTTCTTCCTTGTCGGCGTCCTTCGCCTCTTTTTGAGCGGTTTGGAACTTGCCCTCAAGAATGCTTAGCGGCTCTTCAGGCATAGGTTTCTCCCGCCAGTCTTCATGCTGCTTTTTAAGCTTCTTCTCAAGCTTCGCCGCTTGCTCCAGTTCTGCTTCCTTCTTGGCTTTCAGCACGGTCAATTCCTGTGATTGCTCCTCTTTGGAACGCTGGAGCTGCTGAAGCTCTGTTACATGGGCTTTGATATCATTCAATAGATGTAAGGAAAGACTCGGTACTTCGTCACTCGGCTCAACCTTATCGAGAGCAGGGAATGCGGCTTGCCCGACAAATTGCCTGATTTCCTTCAGGTCTTGCTCCATCGCCATTTTCCATTCCAAATGGGTGTGATTCCATTGAGACAGTCTTGTCGTTAGATCCTCAAGCGTTTTGCCGAGCTCTTCCTGCTCGATTATCAATCTGTCCCGCAACTTTTCTTTCTCTGCCAAGACAGTTTTCGTTTCTTCTGTTTGGCTTTTTTCCTCCACAAAAGCTGTGACCGCAAGGATATCCTTTTCGGTCTCATCGATTCGCCTTTGCTTTTGGTTCATTTGCTCCTGGAGCTGGGCTTGAAGCTCTCGTTCCTTCTCGAGTGTTTTGACCGTTTGCGCTAAATTCTTATGAGCGGAATCGATCAATGCTTCCTGTTTCTCCATTTGCTTTGTCAAATCCATGCATATTTCGGCATCTGCCATCCGGTCGATGTCCTTGATTAGACGGCGAATGGATTTTTCCGTCTTTATGAATTCTTCAAGAGCCTCTTTCTTCTCATCAATCTGCTTGGCCATTTGCGATTTCCATTTCATGAAGCTTTGGCGGTCCACAAGAAGGCCTCTTTCCTCTCCGTCTATGACAACAAAGGAGGCCTGATCACCGTCCTTCATCACTTCCCTGAGGAAAATAGGCACTGGGCTGCGAAAAATCTTCCCTTGGAGAAGATGGTGATTGATTTTTTCCCATTGATTTTGGCTCACGACAAGTCCGAAAGGCAAGAGTGGATAGGAATCGAGATGCTGTTTTCGGGATTCTTCGTCCAGCGACTGTAAATACTGCGATCCGTAAAAGACATCAATTCCGGTCTTTTCATCAATCCATTCTTTCATTTGCTTCACATCCTGGTTGGCAATCCAGAATGGCTCATCATTTAAGTACTGATCCGTTTGTGCTTCCCACAGCTCTTTTTTAATTTGCTCGGTTTCTTCCTCATTTTCGCTGAGAATTTGTTCTAGCGCATGACCATATTTGGATAGCATGGCATGTGTAAGAGGAGTTGAGACATCGTCAAGGAACGCATTCATCCTTTGCGCAAGATCTGTTTCTTTCCGCTCTTGCTTTTCATAGGCTATCTTCCATTCATCCAGCCTTGCATTCATATGCTTTAATGACTCAGTCAAGGTTCCGACCGTGTTGGCTAATTCTCCTTGGAACTGCTGGGACTGTTTTTCTTTTTCCTTCATAAGCGAAAGCTCATCAGCTAATCTAGCCTGATCCTCTTGAAGCTTAACGAGCAATCCGTCAAGGTCATAGGCTACCCGATCCCCATATTCTTTGATCATTTCACTCGCCTTCATATCAAAGCGATGCAGTTCTTCCGTTAATGTCCGGATGTCTGTCTTTGCCTGAGTGACCTCAATCGTTTTATGTTTATCCTCTTTTGTTAAGCTGCGTATGGATTTCTCCAGATGCCGCTTATAGGCGTGGTAACGATCGTTTTCTTCCTTCAGATCCATGGAAACATCCGTCCATTGAGCAAGTACCCTGGTTCTGATTTCTTCCATCCGAGTATTGACCTGCTCCAGGCCGCTATTGCGCTCAAGATTCTCCATTTGCTGACTTAAAGTGGAGATTGCGTTTTCAAATTCGCTCCATTCCTTTAACAATAGGGAGAAGGCAACTGTATCTTTTTCCGCTTGCTTCTCCTCAGCCAGTTTTTGGAGCTGCTCCAGCTTTTCTTTCTCCTCTGCCAGCTTCTTCTCCCAAATCACCGTTTCTTCATAAGCTCTCGCATATTCCAGATTATCCTTATCAAACCGGAGCACGGACAATTCATCCGTTAATGTCTCCATCTCAGTTGAAAGGGATTGGAGCTGCTCTTTATCCTGTTTGATCAGGTGTTCGAGCGCACCTAGCAAGGATTGTCCTTCCTTCTTGCTTTCGGTTACAATCTCATCCTGTTTGATACCCGCCTCGATATGCTCTTCAAATGGGACGACATCCTCCAGAAATTCCTTGTGAGCCTGTTCACGCTTTAATAGCACGGGCAAGTCGCGGGCAATGCTTGCCTGGCTTTTAAAGATTTCAATCAAGTCATTCTTTTGGTGTTCTGACTTGTTTAATACTTGGCTGACCGTTGGAATAATTCGTTTCTGGAAGAGGGAATGGTCATCTTCTGCTCCCTCGAAGAATTTGCCTACTCCGCCTTCATCACGATTGATTTCCTTCATGATATCCCAGTCTTTACGGTTGATTCCGTATGTATCGAGAATGCGGTAATGCTTCTTCACATCCCGGTAGACATCAAAGCCATTCCATTTGAAATAATCCTTCAATTCCTCCGTATCGGCGACTTCTCCGTTCTCAAAAAGCGGGATATGCTCTAAGGCAACATCTTCCCTCCGGTCAAATTCTCGGGCATAGAAGGTGATGTTTGGGACAATCTTAGCTTCCCTTTCCATCGAATCCGCATCGTGCGCTTCCTCATTCATGGACATGCGCTGTTCAGCCGAGAACATCCCGCCAGTCACGAGGTGACGCCCGTCTGAGCCATCAAGCTCCCATTGAATCAGCACATGGAACGTATAAGGGACAAATTGCTCCTTTTTATTAAAGAAGAATTGCTGGTAAAAGCGGTTATTCTGCTTGCCCCAGGATGTACCGGGTTTCAGGACCTGGAAGATGGTTTGCAGGAAAACCCCTTTCCCGCCGCCGTTCATCATAGCAATCAAGCTATTTGTGGACGTTTCTCCATTATGAAAATCAAAGGTTGTGTCTTCATATTGCTTCTGCATTCCGTCATAGCGGAGACCGACGATTCTAATTCGATGGATCTTCGGCATATTCTTCCTCCTCGCTCGCCACCAACTGTTTCATTTGCTCATAGCGGTCATAATCATGATAAAGGTACTCAATGCGCTCAAAAAGTTCTGTTTTCGGCAGGGCTTTCGGTATATCCTCACGGTCTAGGACAATAATTAAGCCTTCTGTCTCAAGAAGCTTCATCGCACCGGCAATCACGCCGATTCTCGTACGGCGGTTTCCTTTGCGGACACTGAACTCATCTGTATCGACTTCCATATGCGTCCATGTCGTCACGATTTCCTGCATA
>CAJGCH010000230.1 GCA_904501845.1 uncultured Bacillaceae bacterium
CCAGGTTTCTTAGATTGCTGTTGTGAATCTTGGTCCCTTGCAGGTCGCAGCCTTCGAAATATAGCGGTTCGCCGTTCTCTCCAAGGTTGGTGTCAAGAAAGCGAACACCTCCAAGCGTAACGAACCTCATCTTGCTTTTAGACAGGTTTAAGTCTGCAAAGGATGAATGTGTAAAATTGATGTTTTGGAACTTTGAGAGGCTAAGATTGCAGTTGCTTATATGGATATTCATGAGGCTGCTGTTGCTTAAGGTGCTTTCTCGTAAATCAACTTGATAATACTCGGTTTTTTCCATATGGCAATTTTCATATTGAGCATTCGAAATATCTTTGTTCTCGATTAGTCTCTCACTGTCCAAAGACCGTTCAATTCTCTTAATGTAGCCATTTTCATCCTCTGTTTTGAAGTTGATTTCATAACCCGTTTTCTCATAAAATCGAAGATTATTAACTTGTTTGCTGGATGTTTCGAGGTCCCATATCCTAACAGCCGAAAATTCTTCCTCAATTAGTTCCATTACCCTCGTCCCGATTCTTCTTCCTTGATAATCCGGGTCAATGAAGATGCGGTCGATTCTTCCAAAGGAGGTGCCTGTTATGGTGACAATGATGCCGCCAACGAGTTCTTTGCCATGGAGGATTTTATAATAATGCAATTCTTCCATCATATATAGAGTAACTTCTACAGATGAATAACCAGGCGGCTGGATATTGAAATCTCTCCGCTCCCGGTCTGCCAACCACCTTCTTGCTTCTTCATCAAATGTTCTTTTCATGATTTCCGTCAGCTTCTCGGCATCATGTATCGCAGCTTTCTGAATCGTAATCAATCGAATTCTCCTTTTCTCACACTTCTTATGGCTTCCCTAATGTTTCCGTAACCCCAAAAATGGTATTCGTTTCTTCGTAACGATTGACCGCTATGTCCAAATCATGAAAATAGCGATGGACCATCCGCACCTTCTCTTTGTCCGGATTAACAGACGACTCCCTTGCAAGCTGACGTATGGCTTTCATGTCTTTTTCAAGCTGCTTGTCGGCGATTCCGTCCTCTAACGCTTCTCCTGTCTCTTTATAGACTACTTTCGATAAGGTAATAGCCTTGTCCTGGTCCAATTGATCGATATTGCCAAAACCGGTAAGAAGATTATATTGCTCATGGCTGTCACGAATCATCGCACCGAGTTCAGCTGTGACGCCAATTGGCGGATTATTCTCTACCTGTGTCTTTAAATCTTCCTGAGGTTTAATAACGCTAAAATACATATACAGGGCCGCGGCGCTGACAATGACCAAAGCCGTCACTATCGTACTCCACACCAGCGCCTTTGATTTAGGTCTCTTTTTTTTCATTACCTACCGCCTACTTTTTTGTTTAGTAACATGATTATTACCCCTTTATCCTTCACGATAGCCATCTTTTTCAGGTACAATCCTTATCCAGGTGGACTGGCAGTATGATTTTGACCGGGCTTCCTACCTTTCCTTCTAGACGCTCCGTCAGCAGTCTCGCTGCCCATTCCCCAAGTTCCACAGCAGGCAGCCGGATAGATGGAACCGGTTTTGCTGAATAAGCGGCCAAATCCTGATCAGAGAATGATAGGAGAGGTATTTCTCCTGCCTCAAATTCCTCCATGGCTTGTGATACTCCATGGGCCAGTAATTCTCCATCGGCAAATACCGCCTCTGGCCGATAGGAGGATTGAAGGATTCCCTTCATTCTTTCATATCCTGCCTCAACTGAGTTGTCACTTGAATAAACATCTGAGTTCATTAAGCCCTTCTTTTGCATCTTTTCACGAAAATACCGATCTCGTTGATGGAAGCCTCTGCTCCCAATATAGGCAATGCGAGTAAGGCCAGCTGAAATAAATGAATCGACAGCCAGATTGATCACTTGTTCATGATCAATCTCCACGCAATCGAATACAGCCTCATCTGGACAGCCGTACACAAATACGATGTGCTCGTACCGTCTTTTCAGTTCGGCTGCCTCCATTTCCCCCATGGACCCAAGAACAATGACCCCTTTCACAGGCATCGGGACATCCACTTCAGCCGCATAACGGTGCATATACATCTTCTTCTTCCCTGAACTCGTGAATTCCTGCTCAATTCCCTTTCGAATAGAAAGATAAAGCGGATTCTTTATTTCATCCTCCATGCTGATTGCGAGCAAAAGCAGAACAATCTCACTAGAAGGATTATTATCCAGCATTCCCTGCTCCAACGCACGGCGTTCAAAGACCGTACGGTAGCCCATTTCCTTCGCAACGGTAAATATTTTACTTCGAGTCTCTTCCTTCACTGTAATCGATTGATCATTATTTAATACTCTTGAAACGGTTGCAGGTGATACACCAACATGCTTAGCAATATCTTTGATTGTCGTCATTGCTTCGTCACCTCACTTGGCTATAGTAAAACTTTTACCTATATTTACATTTATATCCAGATTATCACTAAACTTTTACTTATGGCAATTATTTATCTGTTTTTTCAGATATATTTATATAATGTTCTTTTTTAAACATAGGCATTTTTGTGTTTTTTATAACTTTAATTTCTGAAATTACACTTTAAGTATGAAATTATTTACTACAAATCATATTCAAGAAAAGATTTACTAAACTAACAATCTTCTTTCTGAAACCCATCTCGCCATTCTTTTAATTAAGGCATTAAAAAAAGCCCCGTTCAGTAGAGAACGAAGCTTTGATGCTGGATTAATCCTTTGACTCATAATATACATGTTTTACAGACATCTCCTTGCCTAGCCGGATGACAGCAAACGAATAATGGCTTTGACGGCGCTTGTCCGTCGGCGAGCCTGGGTTAAGGAGCATTACACCCTCCATCTCTTTCAAGACGGGAATATGGGAATGCCCATAGATAATCAGGTCTATGTCCTCATTAGCAAATGCAGCCATTGCTCGCTGCTCTGTCGTTCCTTTTCTTCCATGCCCATGGACTAGCCCAATTCGGAAATCTCCAAACTCAAGTATTTTTTGGTTCCCAAATCGTTTCACTAACGCATCATTGTCCACATTTCCGCATACCCCATCAACTGGTGCGAATTTACTCAGCTCCTCATATACAGCCTCCGTCTGCCAATCTCCAGCATGAAGAATGAAATCAGCATCCTTTAGCTCTTCGACCAATCTTTGAGGCAAGCCCTTCGCCATCCTCGGCATATGTGTATCCGATAAGGCAATAATTTTGATTTCTTTCATTCCAATCCCCTCCCTTGTGCTTGATAGGAGTTGAGTGCAGATTTGAATTCCTCCCATGCATTCCTGTCTGAAAAGGCTCTTCTCGGAATCATGATGGCCGAGAAGTCATTTACATGTATAAATATATATAATGATGTTATGTAAACTTGCTTGATTGAATCCCACTTATATTTTACTGCTAAGGTTTCATCCGTTTGATCGGATACTCCTTGTTCGCTGATTTCAATGGTTTTATATCCATAGAGGCTTTTCTTTGTTCCCTTTGAATGAAACCTGCGGAGCCTCCTGCCTATCCGATTGAAGATATAAAAGGAATAGCAGTAAGCAGCGACAAAGGAAATGATGGCACTACCCGCAATATAAAGCAGGAAATTCGATACTGGCCAGATGAACGAACAAACGATGGCCAAAAGAAACAGAAGGACGAAAAGGCGAATCTGCCTCTTTTTGACGACACCGTTGAATTGCCGTGATTTACGGCTCATATGTAAATAGTACTGGATGACATCCTCTGCTCTTAATTCATAATGAAGCTTCATCATTCATCACTCACCCCCATGCCCTTCTATTTTACATGAAAAGCCAGAAGCCACAAAAGGATAGCCTAAGCTACCCTTCCTGATAATGCCGCGCCAATCCATAATACATCACTTGATTAAATTCAGGATATACCGAGCAAAACTCAACTTGAATAGGAGCATGCAAAAGCCATGGATAATATCCGAACAAGCTCTTATCTCCATTTATCATTCCTTTTAAGGCAAGCGGCAGTTCCTCTTGAAAGATAGAAAAGCGTGCGCGTGATTTTTCCTCATCGAATTCTCCGCCGCTTATGTGGACCGAACAAACGAGGCAGTACTGCCCTCCCCTGATTTGCCAATTTCCGATTACTTCATCACGCAGCTTCCAATTGATTCTTTGGGAGTCTATCGCGCCCCCAATACTTAGAAATAAATCTCCCGTTTCATCCGAATGCGTCAATGTATAGGTGCGACCTTCGAGCGGACCGGTGTGTCCATAAGGCGGAATAAAATTGATGGTTAAGCGATTTAACAAAACTGACATAAGCGCTCACTCCATTAAAGTGATATATAGAACATCCTATGTCAATCGCCTAGCATTGGTGATTATTTCGTCGTGACTTCTACGTTTTTTAAAATCCAGTTTTCCTCTTCATAGTTCCAAAATGATGCTACCTCGGCAATCACATCAGAAATAGAGGCACCTGATATGGCTTGCTTGGCCACCAATTCATTGATCCCATCCTTATTCACGTCCTTGACGGTTAAGGAATGAAACTCGCCTATCAATGCTTCTTGCGGTTCATTCAGCTTGCCCTTTTTGTACATGCCCAGTTTATCATAGACAGGCTTATGCTTGAGCAAATCCAGCACGAAGGATTGATTATTCTCTGGGATAATAATGCTTGCACGGTAGTTGTTTTTAAACGAGCCATTGAGATTCAGCGGTTTCGGCAATGGAACCTCTTCAATTTCTTGATTGTAGACATTGAAGGCATAGTAATCACGCGACTGAGCGCTTCCGCCATTCGGAACTTCAAGGATGACCTCTACTATATGGTCTGAATTTACATCCGCAAAGATTACGTTAGGGCTGAAGCCGCCGGTGATTTGCTGCACTGCCTTTCCTTTTTTATTGATGGAAACCAATTTGAATTCCTTGTAATACTTCGTCTTCTCCCCAAACGGAACCCCATACAAGCTAAGCTGATCTTTTTTACCATCCCTGTGACATCGATCA
>CAJGCH010000231.1 GCA_904501845.1 uncultured Bacillaceae bacterium
CTTCTCCGCCTTCACGCTCGATAAATCCAAAACCTTTTTCTGCATTAAACCATTTCACTTTACCTTGTTCCATAATTGTTGCCTCCTAGTGTGGATTTCCACACAATGTATTACTATCCTTGCTCAAATACCTTAGACGAAAACCAAAATTGCTTCTCAATCTGAAACCGAACAAAAATAATTCTTCTTAAGAATAACAGATAAATTCTAAAATAGCTAATGATACGACTTACCGCACGATTTTCCCTAATAGCGTGCCCTAAAGAACATACGCAACAACTATCACTTGTAGTAGTTCTCGCAATATTAGCAAACCGCGTGTCAGACCTCGTATACGCAATAGAATTTCTAGCGACATTACTAGAAATGAAGGATTAAACTGCATTTAATTTCCACAAATTCATCTCTGCTGCAACGAAACTTCTTTTTCATCATAATGACCTACGTCCATTTAGAAGCTTATATGGCAGATCAGCGTACAAGACAGACCAGCCTTTTCTACTACCGTTAAAACAATTGAGGTTTCCATACATTACCTAACTATCCATGAATAAAAACGGGTATTAATATGGTAAGATATCAACCCCTTGAAAGGTAAGGTGAATAAAATGGCTGAGGAGAGAAAAATAACTCATGAAGCTATAATGAACGCCTTAGATTGGTCATATGATAAAGCCATAAATGGCGGTATTCCTGGGATGGATACAGCCTTGGAGTTAGCTGACAGTTACTTGCAAAAAAGCGGCACACTTGATGAACAGGTTAAAAGTCTAATATATTGGCAGAATACTAAATCTGCTACAAGTGGATTTTTAACTGGCTTAGGAGGAGTTATTACGTTGCCAGTTGCTATACCTGCTAATATAACAAGTGTGATATTCGTCCAAGTGAGAATGGCAGCGGCTATTGCTTATATGGGCGGGTATGACCTTAAAGATGATCAAGTTAAATCTTTTGTGTATGTCTGTTTAGCGGGAAATGGAGCTAAAGATATTCTTAAAAACGCAGGTATACAGATAGGAAAGAAATTAGCGGTATCTGGTATCAAAAAAATTCCTTTTGCCGTTATTAAGAAAATCAATCAGGCTGTAGGATTCCGTTTACTAACAAAGTTTGGAGAAAAAGGTGTCATTAATTTAGGTAAAATGGTTCCGTTAGCAGGCGGTATTATCGGTGGTACTGTTGACGCTGTTACAACAAACGTAATTGGTCATGTTGCCTATAATCTCTTTATCAAAGATCCAAAGACGAATAATGGTGATCATCCTGATATTATTGATGTACTGGTATAAGTCCTTATATTGAGAATGAGGGTCTAGTACATAACATTAGCACTCATACAAGTAACTACTAGCGCACGGGCTCTTCGTGCGTTTTTCATTTGAAATAGAGAAGTCAAAAAAATTATATCTTATTCCCCTAATTCTCTTTCTGGAAAGAAAGAATGATTCTGCCGTATATACTCCCCCCTATCGGAAAATTTTAAATCCAGCGTCATTTTAAAAATTTCTATTCACATCAAATATGTACTAATAAACCAAAAATAGTACGAGAGAAAGGATGAGAAAAATTATATAGTGGAGTAAGTGAAACATTTCACAAACTGTATTTCATCCGGATATGATATAAAAATCTCCCTTTTTGAGGATTCGATAATTCGATGAAGGTTATCTGGATAACTTAACAATGTAAGCGTTTAGATGGAAGGAGAGCTCAACATGAATAACCAAACTACTACTATGTTCCCATGGATGGACACGTCCCTCACACCGCGTGAGCGTGCTGAGAAGCTTGTAGCTGCCATGACATTGGAGCAGAAAATTGCTCAGCTTCACGGTGCGATGGCGACAATCAACATCTATGATATGCCATCAATGGATGAAATGAATGCCATGACTCCTGAGGAGCAGGATAAGCTTATGGCCCAGCTTCAAGTACAGCGCCATGTAAAGGGAATTGACGAGTTAGGCATCCCTCGTTTCCGTATTACCAATGGCCCTGTCGGTGTAGGTATGGGTGACGGACATCCAAGCCCGCCAGCTACTGCTTTGCCAATGACCATCGGACTTGCTGCTGGCTTTGATCCGGAGCTAGCGCGCGAGTACGGTGACATCATTGGTTCTGAAACAGCTACACTTGGCCAGCATGTTCTTGAAGGACCAGGTGTTTGCTTACACAGAACACCGATTGCCGGACGTAACTTTGAATAC
This sequence comes from uncultured Bacillaceae bacterium, assembly GCA_904501845.1. GTDB lineage: Bacteria > Bacillota > Bacilli > Bacillales > Pradoshiaceae > Pradoshia. The sequence continues at coordinate 2,211 of CAJGCH010000231.1, forward strand.
TTTTCAGAAGACCCATACCTATCTGGTGTGATGGGCGTCGAAGTGACGAAAGCCATTCAAGACCACGATGTTATCGCTATGGGTAAGCATTATGCCGTTAACGACCAGGAGTACGAGCGCTTCCGCACAAGTGTTGAGTTGGATGAGCACGTATTGCGCGAGCTTTATCTGCTTCCGTTCGAAATGTTAGTTAAAGACGGGGATATCGCTGCAATGATGAGTGCCTACAACCGTGTCCGTGGTGTATATGCAACTGAAAGCCGCTATCTCCTCAATGATATCCTTCGTGACGAGTGGGGCTTCCAAGGATATGTTCAATCTGACTTCTGGTCTTGCCGCTCTGCAGCTGCATCATTGAATGCTGGTATGGACCATGAGATGCCAGATGCTAAATGGTTGAACGAGACGAATGTCAAGAATGCCCTTCAAGACACTAGCCTTGAGATTGAAACGGTTGACCGTGCATTGGTTCGCCGCTACACGCAAATGTTCCGTTTCGGTCAATTCGAGCGCCCTTACAACCCAGGTGAGATTGATGCGAAAGCTCATGGAGCACGATCTCGCAAAATCGGTTCTCAAGCTGCCGTTCTTCTCAAAAATGAAGGCGATATGCTGCCGCTTGACCCGAAAGCCTATGCCTCCATCGTAATCATCGGCCAATCCGAATTCGTTGATGACGCCTGCAATGGCGGAGGGGGCTCGTCAAAGGTTACGCCGCTCTATACAGTATCGCCAGTAGAAGGTATGCAAAATGTTCTTAAAGGTCTTGGTTCAGATTCGCTAGTCAGCAAGGTAACGGTTGCGAACGATCTTTCAAACCTTGAAGAAGCAAAAGAAGCTGCGAAGAAAGCTGACTTGGTTATCCTAATGGCCGGCTTGGTTGCCTCTGAAGGCTTTGATTTGCCAAGCCCGAACATGTTGAACGATCAAAATCGCATGGTTGATGAACTATTGGATATCAACCCGCAAACAGTTGTCGTTATGAAAGACAGCAGCCCAGTCATGATGCCATGGATTTCCAAGGCTAAAGCGGTTCTTGAAGCTTGGAACCAAGGTACTGAAGATGGCCACGTCGTTGCCGACTTACTCTTTGGTGTTGTGAATCCATCCGGTAAAGTACCTACCACTTACGCTGCTTCTGAGGACGACCTATTGTATGCAGGAAGACCTGAGCGCTACCCTGGTACTGATGAAGGCAACGGCTTCCCGGTTATCCGCTATTCTGAGGGCCTTAACATGGGCTACCGCTGGTTCCAATCTCAAGGAATTAAACCATTGTTCCCATTTGGCTATGGTCTATCTTACACATCCTTTGAGCTTTCTGGATTCTCAGTAACACCAGAGAAAACGGCTGGAAAATCCCCAATCACAGTAACTGTGACTGTAACGAATACCGGAAAAGTTGCTGGAGCTGAGGTTGTTCAAGTATATCTAGGCATTCCTGTTCAAGGACAGCCGCCTAAGCGTCTCGTTGGCTTCCAAAAAGTTCACCTTGAGCCTAATGAGTCTCGCGAAGTTACGATCACGATTGATCCAACTGCCACGAACCACCCAATGGGTGTATGGGATTACTACGAACATGACTTCGTTGTAAGACCTGGCGAGTACACAGTATATGCTGGTACTTCCAGTGAAGATACACCTTTCACAGGTACTGTAGTTGTTGAGTAACATATAGTTAAAAGGAGTAAATCCTCTTACTGGATTTACTCCTTTTTTGTTTATATCAATCCCCCTCCGCACCCCAATATTTGGTACTATAAAAGCAACAGATTAAGAAAGCAGGTGACCTTATTGACTGTATTTTTTTGGTATCGCTTTTAGTTTCTTTATTATCCTTGCAGGGCTCTTTGTCTGGCGTCAGGGCGTCGTCAATTTCATCGCAGGCTATCAGGAAGGTTCCATTGATGACGAAAAAGGTCTGGCTAAGAGGATTGGCCTAGTCATTATCCTTTTTGGAGCAGAATGCCTGATTCTTCTATTACTGGATCTCTATCTCATCCCCCTTGAGGCGTACTACATTGGCGTTCTTGCCATCTTAAATGTCATCATCATCTTGCTTCTTTTTATTAAGGCTCGAGTGTAAAGCACAGGTTAGAAATCGCTTAATACTCACCATAAACCTCCAAAGACGAACACTTATCCGAACAAAGATAAATCCCTGCATTACACCCCAACAATTAATCCAAAAGAGTTGTTTACCCCATTTTTAATCGGGTAAATTCCAAATATACCCAAAAACAAAATGGAGGTATCACCAATGGCTAAAAGCGAACTGGCTATGCATGAGAAACTAGAAGTTCATGAAGTATTATTGTTTAAAACATCTTGCGTAAAGAAAAGCACCGCCATGTTGGAGCTTGTTGAAGATAAGGACTTAAAGAAGATATTAGAGGAAGACATTAAAGCGTCTACAAAAGCAATTGAAGATTTATCCAAAATTTTGGAGAAAGCATAAAAGGAGGCATACTGATGACGACTAAAACAGAGAAATTAAATACCCTTAAAGAAATCATAAATGACCAAGCCATTGCCACTGACCTGCTGATGTCTTCAAAAGCTGGTGTTAGAAATTTAGCAATCGCCATTACTGAAACGGCAACGCCCGAGGTGAAAAAGGTATTAAAAAGAGAGCTTGAAAACGCGATTGACTTGCACGATAAGATTGCTCAATACATGATTGAGAAAGAAATGTACCATGCCTACGATATGAAGGAACAAGTTGCCCAGGATCTCAAAAATGCAGAAGAAGCTTTGAATGTAGGTAAATA
>CAJGCH010000232.1 GCA_904501845.1 uncultured Bacillaceae bacterium
GCTTCTTTTTGTAAGAAGGCCAAGTGCTGAGATTGATCCGAAAATCGATAACAGTTTGATAGATTCATAATAATAAAAGAGGAGGAAGCGGAGTTTTTCCTCCTTTTTTGTTTATTCATTGGGCAGGTGCGGGTAAATAAAATGATATTATTATAGTATTTGTTCAACAGGATTAAGGAAGGTGAAGGATGATGAGAAGTAGTATACCGTTTCGTTCCTTAGTTTCAATCATTATGGTGAATGAACACGCAGGGAATTATATTAATCAAACAATTGAGTCGATAAGACAACAAACATATGAGAACTGGGAACTCATTATTATCGAAAATATGTCGAAAGTTGAAAATGCTTCAATGATTAAGGACATAATGATGGAGGATTCAAGAATTAAGCTTGTAACCTTACCTGAATCAACGAGCCATGCAGAAGCCTATAATGTTGGTTTAGCGATAGCCAAAGGGCATTATTTAGCCTTTATTCATATGGATGATATTTGGCCCAATCAAAAGCTTGAGAAACAATTGGAATATATGGAGGCTCATAATATAGCATTTAGCTGCACAAATTATCAACTAATCGGTGAAAACATTAAGGAGGATGGCTCGGTCATTGTTATGCCTGAACGAACAACCTATGATAGCTTTCTCCATAATGTGAACCTTATAGCCAGTTCGACTGTCATGATTGATCGATACATAATCGGGAAGATAAAATTCGTAAGCAACGAGAATATCCATACCGAAAGCGCTCTTTGGCTTTCTATATTAAAACGCGGTTTCAAGGCATTTGCAATCAAGGAAGTCCTTCTCCTTAAACGCAAGCATAATAATGGTGAGTATAATCATGTATCGAAGGTATGGGCATTCTACCGGCATGTGGAGAAATTGAATATTTTTGAGTCAGCCTGCTGCTTTATAAATAATGTGAAGAGTGAAGTCAAATATCGAAATCTAAAAAGCTGAATAACATGCAGGAAAAGCGCCGGAATCCATGACGGCGCTTTTATAATCGCACGATTATTTTTCATTTTTCGACTTTATGCATATGGGTTGCCAACTCGATTTTTGTCTGTTAATATAATATCTATCGTGCTTGCGGGTGTAGTTTAGTGGTAAAACCTCAGCCTTCCAAGCTGATGATGAGGGTTCGATTCCCTTCACCCGCTTTAACAACGCAGTGTTTCGTAACGAAGAGTACGAAGCATTGCGTTTTTTATTTGTCTATTTTTGGGTTTTCGGAGCTTAATAGATAGGTGGACGAGTCGCCTCCGTGAACTTGAATGAACATTTTCGAAATGGCTTCAAGCATCTGGATCGCTTGATTCATGGAATGGTTATGGTGGAAATAAACAATTTGAACAGCTTCTATTGTTCCATCATGGACACTTGTCCTGACAGAGTCCACATAAGGGCTGCCAAAAGGACCATCCTCATCAAATGTCCCAATGATTCCATTCAACGTATTCATGCGGCCGTTTAGCCCCTTATAGCTGTCGTTATCACGGCCAATTCTAATTAACATATCGCCCTTGATGGCTTTGGCGTCATAGATGCCTAGAGGGATTTCATATTGCAGGGAGAAGAAATTATTCAGAGCAATCGCAGAGTTTCCGGTTGGGACAGATGGCTCTTTTTTTATTCTTCTATACAATGCTTCGACGGATGGACGGTATCTTGACGGATCGGCCCCTGTTTGCTTGAAAATTTTTCGCCATGCGGCAATTCCGGGATAATCAGTCCAGGCTTTCATTTGAAGCTCAGTGTGCAGGTTTTCAGTGTATAGCTGAAGACGGCCGACGAGCATCGAAGGTATATTTCCTGCTTCGATTCCCTCATAATGTATAATGCCGAACTTAACATCGCCGGCTTGTGTAAAGAGCTGTTCGTCTGCTTTTATGTGCAGCATGCAAATACCTCCCTGTTTTTCCTGGAAATAGTATATCATACAAGAAGAATCGATTCGAAGAAAGGAGAGGGGAAAAGAGATGAATAATCATCAGCTAAAGCAAGATCTGATAGAATACAGCAAGACAATTGGCATTGACAAAATTGGTTTTACTTCAAGCGACCCCTTTCTAGAGTTGAAGAATCGGCTCATTGAACAGCAAAAGCGAAACTATGCATCCGGCTTTGAAGAGCCGGATTTAGATAAACGGACTGACCCGAAGCGGCTTATGCCCGAGGCAAGGTCAATCATCGCCATCGCGATTGCCTATCCTTCCCGGCTCCAGAATGCACCGAAAAGCAGGAAAGGACAGAGGCGAGGTATCTTCAGCCGCTCCTCATGGGGACTTGATTACCACCATGTTGTGAAGGATCGCTTGAAGAAGCTGGAAGCTTTCATACAGGAAAGGGTGCCAGATGCTCTGCTGAAATCAATGGTTGATACAGGTGAACTGGTCGATCGTGCCGTTGCAGAGCGGGCAGGCCTTGGCTGGAGCGGTAAAAATTGCTCGATATTGAATCCTGAATATGGTTCATATATGTATCTGGGGGAAATCGTTACGAATATTTCGTTTCCGCCTGATACACCGATGGAGGATTTATGCGGTTCATGCACGAAATGCTTGGATGCCTGTCCGACAGGAGCGTTGGTCGCTGGCGGACAAATTAATGCAAAGCGCTGTATCTCGTTTCTGACCCAGACGAAGGAAATGATTCCGGCTGAGTACAGGGATAAGGTCGGAAACCGCCTGTATGGCTGTGACTCCTGCCAGACATCCTGTCCTTATAATAAGCGTGTCGACTTTCATCTTCATGAGGAGCTAGAGGCAGACCCGGAAATTGCGAAACCAGAGTTGCTTTCCCTTCTGAGTTTGAGCAATCGTGCGTTTAAGGAGCAGTATGGAAGCCTGTCAGGAGCTTGGAGAGGGAAGATGCCAATCCAGCGTAATGCCATCCTTGCTCTGGCCCATTTCAAGGATTCAGAGAATATAGATCCGCTTGCTGAGCTGCTCATGAAAGACGCTCGTCCTGTCATCAGGGGAACGGCTGCCTGGGCAATTGGCAAGATCGGGGGAGATGAGGCAGCGCGAATTTTAACTGAGTGTTTAGCGAAGGAACAAGAGGAGCTCGTCATTAAAGAAATAGAAGAGGCAATTGCCAAACTTGTGAAGCCGGGGGAATGACTCCGGCTTTTTTTCATATTTTTATAAGGGAGGGGAGGACGGATAAATGAGGGAGAAGCTTGAGAATTTGCTTAAAGAAAGGGTAGCCCTGCTTGCAGGTGAACGAAAACAATCGAGGACATTCCAAGGTGAGCGCCTATTGAAGAAGAAAGATGGCCTCAATCGGCGTGGAGGACAACTTGTGAAGGTGATGGCAAAAGGAAATGTCGAGAGAATGACGGAGGGGGAGGCCGTTTACACGATTCATTGGTCATTTGCCATCAAGCATGGCGATCAGTTTTATATAGAAGAAGAAGTGGAGAGGAGAAGGGCGGACTTTTCTTCAGGAGAGGTTGTCGGGGATAAAGAGCTGATGCCAGAAAGTGAAGAGGATGATAGCAATTGGAGTGTTGATGACAGCAGACGCAGCTGGCCGGAATTTCAATATAATCGGCTAAAGGCAGTGCAATATGCAGAGCGGTGGTGGAATGAATTTAACCCAAACTACCCGGAATTCAATGATGATTGTACGAACTACATCTCCCAGTGCCTTTATGCTGGCGGAGTCCCTATGTGGGGTCAGCCGGAGCGGACGAGGGGCTGGTGGATAGAAGGAAAGGTCAATTGGAGCTATAGCTGGACGGTTGCCCACGCCTTTATGCTGATGCTGAAAGGGGCTAACTGGACAGTTGAGGTCGGAAGTCCAAGGGAACTCGAGATAGGGGATATTATTTGCTACGACTTTGAAGGAGATGGGCGATTTAATCATAACACGATTGTGACTGGGATGGACGGATATGGCTATCCGCTTGTGAATGCCCATACGACAAACAGCCGGATGAGGTATTGGAATTATGAGGATTCGACTGCCTACACGCCGGAGATTCAATATAAATTCTTTCACATTAAGACCAATTAGACATTCCATTTAGGGATATGGGATAAAAGTGGTATAATAAAGGCTGTTATTCTAACAAGAGGTGAATAAAGTGTCTTTACATATTGTTTTATACCAGCCGCTTATCCCTGCGAACACGGGAAATATCGCTCGCACATGTGCAGCCACTGATACGACATTGCATTTGATTCGTCCGCTCGGATTCTCAACAGATGACAAAATGCTAAAAAGAGCCGGGCTTGATTATTGGGAGCATGTGACCATCATTTATTATGACTCGATTGAAGAATTCTTTGAGAAAAATGAAGGAGGCGAATTCTTCTACATCACGAAGTTTGCCGATCACTATCATAGTGATGTATCGTATGCAGACGCCTCCAAGGATTATTTCTTTATTTTCGGCAGAGAGACGACAGGCCTGCCGAAGCATCTGCTCGAGGAGCACCCAGAACGAGGCCTTCGTTTGCCAATGAATGACACGCATGTCCGTTCCCTGAACTTATCGAACACAGCGGCCATTGTTATCTATGAAGCATTAAGGCAGCAGAATTATGGGCATTTAGCATAATAGAAATAAGCGAAGAGGGAGATCTCTTCGCTTATTTTTTTGGGGATAAATCATACTTTGCATGCAGATTTGAGGACCGGAATTAAAACAGGTGTCGCAGTAGGTTATGTGGTGCTCATGGGTATCTATTTCACTTCTAAGTAAAAACTCTTTATACTCAGAATCATCCAACCTCCCGATGTGCTTACAAAAGTTTCAAAATACATGTGATGCACGTCCATTTGGTATAGTTAAAGAAATTAGAGATGGGAGATGAAAAAGATGAATGAAACCATAGAATTATTGTTAAACCATCGTTCGATTAGGAAATTCGAGAATAAGCCTCTATCGAAGGAGCAGATTGAACAGATTGTTCGGGCAGCACAGGCAGCCTCGACGTCAAGCTTTGTGCAGGCATACTCC
>CAJGCH010000233.1 GCA_904501845.1 uncultured Bacillaceae bacterium
ATCCAGTGTGGGAATCTGTACGCCACCTCTATGATGGACGTTCGATGAAGATCATGGTAGAAGCCCCGGCGGCTTCGAAGCAGCTATACATAAGCGATACGAGCAGTAAGAATGTGCCGGAGGGCAGTGAAATGCTTATGGAGATGAGCTTCCATATCAGAAGACTTTTGTCCGCAAAGATTCCCGTCGAGAAACAATCAGCTTGGGTGCTATATGAAGACCGTCTGCTGGCAGAAAATCGACAATTCTTCACTGAGTTATTATCCTATTTATCTGTAACCGTTTTGGAAAAGGAAGCATACTTATGAAACCTTAATTTTAATTGTAAAATACAGAATTTATTAAAGCTCTCTCTACTTTATTTTGGTATAATGTGAACTAGACATAATAGGATGAACGATAGCATTTGGGAGGAATTTTAGTGGATAGTAAGGTAGAGGTATTATCGACGGTGAGGATAGGTTATACAGGTGATTTATACAAAATTGTAGATTCACTAAACCGCACCCTAAAAGAAGATAACCTTATGTTTGGTCTTTCATTGGACCCAGAGGATCATAATACGGCTGTATTCTCTATCTATCGGACATGAATGCAGGCATGTGCGCAGGATATTAGGTGAAAGGATGCTGACATGAAAAAAGTAGTATGGAGCATGGTCATTTTGCTCTTGATTGGAATTGGAGCGCTCGTATATGCCATCTATACCGGCGATCATTATAAACAGAATGTGAAAGGGAAAGCCATCACGACAGCGACTAAAACGGCTAATCTGACGGAAACAGCTGATTTCTATTTATATAATGGAAATGAGACGTGGTATGTCGTCACAGGAGTAGACGAAGATGGAAAAAAGATCGGTGTATGGATTCCGGAGAACAAGAAGGACGAAAGCAAGGTCCTGCCCTTATCAGAAGGCCTTACGGAAGAGGAAGCCATTAAACTGGTGAAGGATGAGAAAAAGGTCAAAAGAATCGTTGCGGCCAATCTAGGAATGGAAAAAGGCACCCCCTTATGGGAGATCATATACAAAAATAACGATGATCTTTACGGGTATTACTACCTGAACTTCAAGTCAGGTAATCTAATACGGCATTATGATAATTTGTAGGATGGAGATGAACCGGAGATGAAATTAGCAAAAAGAGTTGCAGCATTGACACCATCATCAACACTTGCCATCACGGCTAAAGCGAAGGAGCTGAAAGCCCAAGGTCTGGATGTAATCGGACTTGGTGCAGGGGAACCGGATTTCAATACACCAATGAACATCTTGGAAGCAGCCAAGAAATCAATGGATGAGGGCCAGACAAAATACACACCTTCCGCGGGCTTACCAGCTCTAAGAAAAGCAGTGGCTGATAAATTAGAGCGAGACCAAGAACTAACCTACAAAGAGAATGAGATTTTTATCGGTTCTGGGGCTAAGCATGTTTTATATACACTATTCCAAGCCATTCTTGATGAAGGGGATGAGGTGTTAATTCCTACCCCATACTGGGTCAGCTACCCGGAGCAAGTAAAATTGGCAGATGGCACACCTGTCTATGTTGAGGGGAAGGAAGAGAATCAGTATAAGATTACCCCTGAGCAAATAAAAGCAGCGGTGAATGAACGGACAAAGGCGATTATCTTGAACTCCCCAAGCAATCCGACGGGGATGATTTATACGCCTGAGGAATTAAGGGCAATCGGTGAAACATGCCTGGAGCATGGGCTCTTAATCGTATCTGATGAAATATATGAAAAACTTGTTTATCACGGCAATAAGCATGTCTCTATCGCTCAGCTTTCTCCTGAATTGAAAAAGCAGACGATCATCATTAACGGGGTTTCCAAATCCCATTCCATGACAGGCTGGAGAATAGGCTATGCGGCTGGGGAAGAGACGCTTATAAAAGCGATGACCAACCTTGCGAGCCATAGCACCTCGAACCCGACAACGACGGCGCAATTTGCCTCAATTGAAGCTTATAATGGACCTCAAGATGCGGTGGAAGAGATGAGAGCTGCCTTCGAGGGTCGTTTGGATGCCATCTATGACAGATTGATTGAAATCCCCGGGCTGACATGCATCAAGCCGCAAGGAGCTTTCTACCTGTTTCCGAATGTGTCTGAGACCGCGAAGCTTGCCGGCTACAAGGATGTAGATGAATTCGCAGCAGGGCTATTGGAGAATGCCTTAGTAGCTGTTGTGCCTGGTTCTGGTTTTGGGGCACCTGAGAATATTCGCCTCAGCTATGCAACATCCGATGCCGCTCTAACAGAGGCAGTGAAGCGGATGAAGGATTATGTGGAAGCACGTATGAAACAATCATAATCGAACATGCTTTTGAAAAGGGGCTGGAAACCATGCTGTTCGGCGTGTTTCTGCCCTTTTTATTGGCAATGTCGGCCATACCTTGCTGATTCATAAATTTTGTATTTGCTTGTCTATTTTTGTACTTGTATAATGGATGAGTACATAACCTGGTTTGGTTTAAGCTTTGGAGGGAAAAAACGTGAAATGTACAATAAATGAAGTTCATAAATATGTAAACGAAGAAGTAACAATTGGTGCCTGGATTGCCAATAAACGCTCTTCCGGCAAGATTGCCTTCTTGCAGCTCCGCGATGGTACAGGCTTTATTCAAGGTGTCGTGGTGAAAGCAGAAGTTGATGAAGAATTATTTACTTTAGCGAAAAAAGTCACTCAAGAAACATCAGTATGGGTAAAAGGTATCGTTCAAGTAGATGAGCGTTCCCCATTTGGCTATGAGTTATTGGTTACGGGCCTAGAGGTTATTGCTGAGGCAGTTGATTATCCTATTACACCGAAACAGCATGGTACAGAATTCCTGATGGACCATCGTCATTTATGGCTCCGTTCAAAACGCCAGCATGCGGTCATGAAAATTCGTAATGAAATCATCCGTGCAACGTATGAATTCTTTAACCAAGAAGGTTTCGTGAAGGTTGACCCGCCAATTCTGACAGGAAGTGCCCCTGAAGGGACATCTGAACTGTTTGCCACAAAATACTTTGATGAGGATGCCTATCTTTCTCAAAGCGGTCAGCTTTACATGGAAGCAGCTGCTATGGCTCTTGGAAAAGTATTCTCCTTCGGACCGACTTTCCGTGCTGAGAAATCCAAGACAAGACGTCACTTGATTGAATTCTGGATGATTGAGCCAGAGATGGCTTTTGTCGAATTTGAAGAGAATTTGGAAGTACAGGAACAGTATGTTTCCTACATTGTTCAGTCTGTTCTTAAGAACTGTGAGATTGAGCTTAAAACCCTTGGAAGGGACACCTCTAAATTAGAAAACATTAAAGCTCCATTCCCGCGCATCAGCTATGATGATGCGATTAAGTTCCTTCATGAAAAAGGATTTGATGACATCCAGTGGGGCGATGACTTTGGTGCTCCTCATGAAACGGCAATTGCGGAAAGCTTCGACAAACCGGTATTCATCACGCACTACCCGACTGGTATTAAGCCATTCTATATGCAGCCGGCTCCAGACCGTGATGATGTCGTATTATGCGCAGATTTAATCGCGCCAGAAGGATATGGAGAGATCATTGGCGGCTCTGAGCGTATTCATGATATGGAGCTCTTGAAGCAGCGTCTTGACGAGCATAACTTAAGCATGGACGCATACCAATGGTATTATGAATTAAGACAATACGGGTCTGTTCCGCATTCCGGCTTTGGTCTTGGACTTGAAAGAACAGTTGCCTGGATCAGCGGAGTTGAGCATGTGAGGGAGACCATTCCATTCCCGCGCTTATTAAACCGTCTCTACCCATAATAAAGAGAAATAAGCTTGGCAATACTTTTATTGCCAAGCTTTCTTTTTTTGTACTTCAAGCCGGACCTACATGATATACTATAAGACAGAGGTGTCGAATTATGACTATGAAGAATTTATCCGAATGGATGAACCAGCCGACTGTCATCATCCCTTCCTATCTGTTAAGCAATTATAAGGATATGGGGCTGATGGAACAAGAAGTGATGCTCCTGTTACAGGTGCACAATTTCAACCTGAACGGCAAGGCTTTTCCGACGCCTGCCGAAATCTCCTCAGTAATGAATTTGACGGAAATGGATTGTACGATACTTCTGAGGAAGCTTGTACAGAACGGATTTCTGGAAATTACTGAAGATGAGAAACCGGGATTTGAGACTTATTCAATCAAACCGTTGAACGATAAGCTGGCCTATCATTTTTTGAAGGAAGCGAAACAGGCTGATTTTGAAGAAAAGGTCCAAAAGAGTGAATCTCTATATGCGGTTTTCGAAAAAGAATTTGGACGTCCGTTATCTCCGTTTGAAGGAGAGACACTAACAATGTGGCTTGACGAGGATAAGCATGAGCCGGAATTGGTCAAAGCGGCCTTGAGAGAAGCGGTAATCTCAGGCAAGCTTAATTTCCGTTATATTGATCGAATTCTGTTTGATTGGAAGAAGCATGGGGTGAAGACATTAGCACAGGCTAAGGATCATGGAGAACGATTCAGAAGCTATCAGAAGAAGCCTCCAGTGAAAGTGGCCCCTGCAGCGAAAGACTTGCCTTTATATAATTGGCTGGAATAATATATGATTAACAGACCGGAATGGAGATCTCCGGTTTTTTTCATTGGAAAAGAGGGGGAAGATATGCTGAATAATACACAAATTCGTTATTGTCTTGATGAAATGGGAAAGCTATTTCCTGATGCTCATTGTGAGCTAAATCATTCGAATCCATTCGAATTGGTTGTGGCGGTAGTGTTATCTGCACAATGTACCGATGCGTTAGTCAATAAAGTGACGAAAAACCTGTTCCAAAAGTACAAAAAGCCAGAGGATTTTATGGCCGTTCCATTAAGTGAACTCGAAAATGATATCCGTTCAATCGGCTTATATCGCAATAAAGCCAAAAATATTCAAAAATTATCCCAAATTATTCTTGAAAAATACAACGGCATCGTGCCGA
>CAJGCH010000234.1 GCA_904501845.1 uncultured Bacillaceae bacterium
CTATGAAAGGGGTAAATACAAATACATCGAGGAGCAATATGATGAGAGAACCAATTAGCGAAACTAAAATACCAATTAACATCCATTTTTTTGAGATTATCGGTATTTTCTTTTCATAAACAATTCCCTCAAGTATTGGGGCACTTAATCCAACTCTCCTTTGCAGTCTTACGCCTATTAATACCAATGGGAATAATTGTAAAATCTGCACAATAGAGTTTACAGTTATAACAAATGAAGCTGTTGTATCTTTTGGTATAGTTTGATTACTCATTAAAGTGGTCAATGTATAGGGGATAATAGCAATTATTCCAATCGCACCTAATATCGTGAGTAATAAAACTAGCTTTATTTTCCACTTCTTCTCCATAAACACCCTCCTCAGAATCTTTTACGTAACTGTGTTATTAAGATATGAATTTTTGAGTAATTATGTATAGCTATTTTAACATATAATCCCAATTGAGCATCAAAAAAATCACCTGTTTATATCTTTAGATGATTCATTGTTAAACTTCGGTAAGTGTTGATTTAACAACAAAAAAGGACACGAATTCATATTCGAATTGTGTCCTCAGTTACTAAGTTGTTTACTATTTACTCGCCAATATTCGACCCCGTTATTATCATATGGAGGCTTCTTTTGTCATCCTTTCACGGCACTTGAGGAAAGTCCTTCAATGACTTTATTGCTAAAGAAGATGAAGGCTAGAAGCAATGGAAGGAAGCTGATAATTAAGGTTGCTCCAATCGCTCCCCAATCGGTCATATATTGGCCGATAAAGTTCTGGATTCCAACGGTTAATGTTTTATATTGATCAGAGCTGATGAAGGTATTAACAAAGACAAACTCATTCCAATTATAAATCATATTGATAATGACAGCCGTAGAGAGGATCGGCATGGACATCGGCAAGATAATCCGGAAAAACATTCGATGAACAGAGCTGCCGTCAATAATGGCCGCTTCCTCGATTTCTCGAGGAAATGTCGTATAAAAACCGAGCAATATCATCATCGTTATGGGAAGATTATAGGCAGTATAGGTGATGACAATAGACCAGGGGTTATCTATTAAATTCACATTCAAGAACATGTTGAAAAGCGGAATGAGAGCCGAATGAATCGGAATCATCAACCCAATCATAAATAATCCTAGGACAAGCTTGCTATATTTCCATTGCATACGCGTAATGGCGAAGGTCGCCATACTTGCAAGAAGAACGGTCAGGATTATGGCAACCCCTGTAATCCAAATGCTGTTGAAGAAGTATAAACCAATGCCGCCTTCCCATACTTTTAAATAATTTTCCCATCTGAATTCAGCCGGCATAGCGAAAGGGGATCCCGCGAATATTTCTTGATTGCTCTTTAATGAGAACAAAAAGAGCCAAATAATCGGGAAGATTTGAAAAACGGCTACTAACGCCAGCGAAATATATAATAGAGACTTTCCTAATCGAGCCATTTGATTGTTCCTCCTCTAGTACTGGATTTCATCTTTTGATGCCGTCAGCTTATTGATCACCAACGTGACAATCAAGGTAATGAGTAATAATAGGAATCCAATCGCGCTTCCATAACCAAAATTGGAGGTGGAGAATGCCAGCTTATACATATAGGAAGCCATCACTTCACTTGCTCCATTAGGACCGCCGCCTGTCATAACATAAATCAAATCGAAATACTTAAGAGAGCCGACAATCGCCAGAACAATGGTCACTTTAACCACGCCCATAATTAGAGGAAGCTTAATTTTTAATGCGATTTGAAGCGATGTAGCTCCATCAATTTTGGCTGCTTCTATAAGGGACTCAGGGATATTTTTGAGCGCTGCATAGTAGATCAATATGTAAAACCCTGCATACTGCCATAGAATCGGGATGAAAATCGCATATAAAACAATGGAAGTATCCGACAGCCATAAGGGAGTTTTTTCAGCCCCGAACCAGCCTAGTACCGTGCTCAAGATTCCATTGGATGGATTATAAACTTTGATCCATAACTGAGCGATTGCGACAGAGGATAAAAGCATCGGAATCAGGTAAATCTTTCGGAGGAGATTGGCTCCTTTAATTTTGGAAGCAAGAATTAGGGCAATCGTAAGATAGATGGCTAAGCTCAATGCAGAAAAGAGAGCTAATAAAACAGAATGCCATGCACTATCCCAAAACAGCCTGTCTTGTAAGGCCGTTATATAATTTTCCAGACCAATGAACTCCATGGCGGAAACTCCATCCCAGTCCATAAGTCCATAATATCCGGTAAGCATTAAAGGGATAAAAATCAATATGCTGATTAAAAGAAGTGCCGGAAGCACATACATGGCTATTATCCACTTATTGGACATTACTTTGCTCATAATGATTCACCTCATAACGATGTATGTAGAAAAAGGATCCGCCAAAACAAGACAGATCCTAATTCTCGGCTTGGGCCTACCTATTTAGATAGAGCCTGTTCATGTGTTTTTGCAAAATCCTCTGGTGTTGTTTCCTTGCCGAATAGGGCTTGAATTTGGTCCAAATGGACTTGGGCAACGTCTGCGCTTAACTGCACATCAGCATAAAGAGTAATATTGGTTGCGGTGTTTAACTTTTCTAACACATCCACATACATCTCTGGGAGATCTAGTGATTCTCCGTCCACCTTTGTAGCAGGGATAACGCCCGCTTCGGTGACAGATTTCTCGCCCCAAGCTTGAGTGAAGAAGGAGACGAATTCTTTAGATTCCTCCAGGACATCTGAATCCTCTGAAACAAACAAACCTACTCCAGGACCGCCTACATAGCTGTTCATATCACCTTTTCCATCAACAGATGGGAAATCGAAAAATCCGACTGAATCCCGGAATTCCTGCGGGACATCCTCATTTGTAGTGTAATTAGGCAAATCCCACGTGGCTATAAGGTACATGGCTGCCTGCTCGTTCATAAACATGCTCTTGGCTTCCTCATCTGATAAACCATTAAATCCATCTACAAATGCATTGGCATCAACTAATTCTTGTGTTTTCTCAGCAGCTGATACGAGTGCTGGGTCCTCGAAGGAACCTGAGCGGTCAATCGCGCTGTTCAGTGCCTTTGTACCGCCAATGCGGTCAGCTAAATACATATACCATAAGGAACCGGTCCATTTATCCTTGTTGCCGAGGGCAATCGGCTCCACGCCATTCTTATCAAGTGTCTTTACAACTTTTATAAGTTCATCGTATGTTTTGGGGGCTTCTACTCCATTTTCCTTGAAGATTGCTTTGTTATAATAGACTGATGCAATATTGAGCTCGAGCGGAAGTCCGTAGGTTTTGCCATCTACTTGATATGCCTCGGTCGTACCGGAGACAAATGAATCCTTTAAATCGCCTTCAAGTAGATCATCCAGCGGTGCAAATTTGCCGCCTTTGACATAAGGCTCAAGATAACCAGCGGACCATGTCATTCCGACATCTGGCAGTTCACCAGATGCAGATAGAACCTTGATCTTATCCTTGTATTGCTCATTGCTTAATACCTCAACCTCCACTTTGACATCCTTGTGCTCCTTTTCAAAATCAGCGATGATATTTTCGACAATCTCATGGTGCTGCTTTGAGCTTCCTTCTGGCCATAGGTGCATAAACTTGATTACTTTCTTCCCGTCAGAACTAGCATTCTCCGAATCTGAGCACCCTGACAAGGCTAAAGCTGCGACAAATAAACCCGCAAGCATTGTAAACGCTTTCTTTTTGAACATAACTAAACCCCCAAAAAATAGTTTTTGAGACTTAATTACCAGTAATCTCAAAAAAAGGATATCACGAAAAACTTTGTTTGTCTACTGGATAAACAAAGTTTCCCGTGATACGATGAAAACAGAGCAGATGATTCAGAAGATTTAAATGGCGTAAAAAATCAGGCCCTATTTCACGAAAAATCAGGACTTGTTAGGCGCAAGTATCCGGGCAAGGCTAAATTTCCAACGGAATGTAAGCGAACCAAATATGAGACAGGAGGTAAGATGATGAAGATTACAAATCCCATACTGACAGGCTTTAATCCAGATCCATGTATATGCAGGAGAGGGGAAGATTATTATATTGCCGTCTCCACGTTTGAGTGGTTCCCGGGAGTGGGAATCTATCATTCCAAGGACTTGAAGAATTGGCGCCTCTTATCGCGTCCATTGAACCGTTTGAGCCAGTTGAACATGACCGGGAATCCTGATTCCGGCGGCGTATGGGCACCAGCTCTTTCCTATAGTGACGGGAAGTTCTGGCTAATCTATACGGACGTTAAGGTGACCGATGGGCGCTGGAAGGATTGTCATAATTATTTGGTCACCTGTGAAGAAGCGGATGGACAATGGTCTGACCCAATTCATCTCAACAGCTCAGGCTTTGACCCATCCTTATTCCATGATGAGGACGGGAGAAAATACTTGGTGAATATGATGTGGGATCACCGCATAGGCCATCATAATTTCTATGGAATCGTTCTTCAGGAATATAATGTAGAGAAACAAAAGCTAGTGGGAGAACAGAAAATCATTTTTAAGGGCACAGATGTTAAACTAACGGAAGCGCCTCATTTATATAAATGGAATGACTATTATTATTTGCTTACGGCAGAAGGCGGGACCAAGTATGATCATCAGGCGACGATTGCTCGCTCGAAGACCATTGATGGCCCGTATGAAGTCCATCCGGAAAATCCTTTAATCACATCATTCCCATACCCAAGAAATCCATTGCAGAAAGCGGGCCATGCTTCAATCGTACATACGCATACGGATGAATGGTTTTTAGTCCATTTAACAGGCCGGCCGCTGCCGAAAAGCACGGAAGCCTTGCTCGACCCGCGCGGATATTGTCCGCTGGGCAGAGAGACAGCCATCCAGCGGTTGAATTGGAAGGAGGATGATTGGCCATATATTGACGGAGGAGGAGAGCCTTCTCTTGAAGTTGATGGAC
>CAJGCH010000235.1 GCA_904501845.1 uncultured Bacillaceae bacterium
TGCAAGCACATGGAAGGCGATGGATGGCCTGATTGGAGAGATTCCGACTGAGCAGAAATTTGAGTTCGGCATGGAGACGGTGAAAACCTTCGGTGAACTAGATGTGGAATCATTCGGCGTCTCTCATGATGCCGCCGAGCCGATGTTTTATGTGTTCCACCATGGCGACAAGAAGCTTGTGACCATTACGGATACGGGCTATGTGAGTGACCGCATGAAGGGAATCATCCGAAATGCGGATATGTATATTTTCGAGAGCAACCATGATGTGGGCATGCTGCGCATGGGGCGCTATCCATGGAGCGTCAAGCGCCGAATTTTGAGTGATGTTGGCCATGTATGTAACGAAGATGCTGCAATTGCGATGAGTGAGGTCGCCGGCGACAAGACCAAGCGGTTTTATTTGGCCCATTTAAGCAAGGACAATAATATGAAAGACCTGGCGCAAATGTCTGTTGCCCAAACATTGGAGACAAAGGGCATCCGTGTCGGAGAGCAATTCAGCCTTTACGATACAGATCCTAATGAGCCAACTGAATTAATTGAAGTATAACAGAGATTCTTCTCTGTTATTTTTTTGCCTAAACATACTTTTCTGCTCAGCAGGGAAAAGAATAAAAGAGCTGTAACAGCAATTTACGGATTATATAACGCAAAAGAACAAATAATAGTAAGTAAATTCGAGTTTAGAGCTGAAAGGAATGTATGTGGATGGGCTATTATGATCAAGATGATAATCAGTTCAGGCAGCGTAAGGGGCAAGGTAAGGGAGGTTACTTCATATCTGGTCTTGTTGGCTCTATTATAGGCGCCTTAATCGTGCTTTTGTTAACTGGGAACCTTACTGGAGGAAATGGACAGAATCCGATTACAACCAATCAACATAACGGAACATCTGATATAACGCGGAATGTCTCAGTTGATGTGACGACAGATGTAACGAAGGCGGTTGAGAAAACGGCTGATGCAGTCATTGGCATAACGAATATTCAAGGATCGAGCTTCTTTAAAGAGGAAACGGAAGCGGGAACAGGGTCTGGCGTTATTTACAAGAAAGAAAATGGCAAGGCCTATATTGTGACGAATAATCATGTTGTTGAGGGAGCAAGCACGCTAGAGGTCACGCTGACGGACGGGACAAAAACACAGGCAAAGCTGCTTGGAAGCGATGTCTGGACAGATTTAGCAGTCATCCAAATTGATGATAAAGGGATTGATACCATTGCGCAGTTTGGAGATTCTGATAAACTTAAATCTGGCGAACCAGTCATTGCAATTGGGAACCCGCTTGGGCTGAATTTCTCCGGCTCGGTGACACAAGGAATCATATCTGGCTTGAACAGAACAATCCCGATTGACGTCAATTCAGATGGGATTGAGGACTGGAACGCAGAGGTTATCCAAACAGATGCTGCCATCAATCCAGGCAACAGCGGAGGAGCACTCGTCAACATCAGCGGCCAAGTAATTGGCATCAACTCAATGAAAATTGCTGAATCATCTGTTGAGGGCATTGGTTTATCAATCCCAATCAATTATGCAATCCCCATTATTAAGGATTTAGAAGCTCATGGAAAGGTCAAACGAGCCTATATGGGCACATCGCTGCGCTCATTGAATGAAGTGACTGGCTACGAGCAGGGGGAAACGCTGAATCTCCCATCAAAGGTAACAGAGGGAGTCGTCATAGCAGGAGTTGAGCCAGGTTCCCCGGCTGAACAGGCTGGCCTGAGAGAGTATGATGTCATCGTTGAGCTTGATGGAGAAGCTATTCCGGATGTGCCAACATTACGAAGATATTTATATGCGGATAAGAAGATTGGTGATACGATGAAGGTGAAGTATTACCGTAATGGCAAGGCTGAAACCACAAAAATGACGTTGGCAGAGGCCGACTTACAATAAGACGGAGCAGGGAGCCCGAGACGCTGCCCTGCTTTCCTTATGAAAAAGAATGGAGAGAATTAAGATGAAAATTTTTTGCTGTAAAGAGCATGTGGAAGTAGGGCTCGATAATATTGTGGATGAAGCGGAAGTACCACCGTTTATTGATAGCCTTTCTGATAAAGAAAATGGAGAAGTTACTAACAATTTGGGTGATTTCACCTGTGAATACTGTGGAAAACCTGCTGTATATGTTGTGGCGAACGAACATTCGGACACAATATGTGGACAGTGATTGTGAATATGTGGATAACTTTTGTGTATAAGTTGTTTGTAAAGTGAGGATGAGCTGTGAATATCTCAATAGTGACAGTAGGTAAATTGAAGGAGAAATACTTAAAACAGGGCATAGAAGAATATTCAAAGAGACTATCTGCCTATGCCAAAATCGATATCATTGAAATACCCGATGAAAAAGCCCCTGAAACCTTAAGTGAACAAGAAATGCTTCAAGTGAAAGGAAAGGAAGGGGAGCGCATCCTTGCCAAAATACCGGATGATGCCCATGTAATCGCCCTCGCTATCGAGGGGAAAATGAAATCATCCGAAGAACTTGCTGACACGCTCGACAAGCTTGCCACATATGGCAAAAGCAAAGTCGTCTTTGTCATCGGCGGATCGCTCGGTCTAAGCAGGGATGTAATGAAGCGGGCCAATGATACGCTATCCTTCTCCAAGATGACGTTCCCGCACCAGCTGATGAGACTGATTCTGGTGGAACAGGTGTACCGCGCGTTTCGGATTAATCGGGGGGAGCCGTACCATAAGTAAAGTGTTTTATCTTAATATGTATTTCTTGTGGAACGAAAGAAGCTTAGTCATAGTTAAAGACCAAGTGAATTCTTTAGTGTGGAAGGAATTAAGAAAAGTAACAAAAAAAGGTTATTTGTATTTCAATCGTTTTAGGTTATATTCCAGAAAATAAAAATTACTCATTCTGTCCAGCTTTAATGTTATATTAAAAAAATAAAATATAAATTAGAGGGACAGAGTGATGAAAAGGAAATGGATGTTACGCTGGTCTGTTTTTATTCTTGGATTAATGGTATTAGCATTTGGTATATCGCTAACAATTAAAGGAAAGTTTTTAGGGATTGGACCATGGGATGTTTTTCATTATGGACTATTTACTAAATTCGGATTTACTATAGGAACTTGGTCAATCATAAGTGGACTATTGCTTTTGTTCATCAGTTCAGTTTTCAATAAAGCATGGCCCCAAATAGGATCATTTCTGAATATGATGTTGCTTGGATTATTTATTGATCTTTTTAATTGGATGTTACCTAGTATTGATAATTTAGCAGGAGCAACAATTGCCTTTATCATAGGTGTTGGTTTAATGGGATATGGTATTGGATTGTACGTTTCTGCTGATCTTGGAGCAGGACCTAGAGATAGCTTTATGTTATTAATTGTTGAAAAAATGGGCTGGAGTATTCCATTGGTCAGAAATGGAATTGAAGTAATCGTTTTTCTCGTTGGTTGGATGTTAGGAGGTCCTGTTGGAGTTGGAACCGTGCTCATTGCGTTTGGGTTGGGTCCAATTTTGGGCTATTCTATTCCTCAATGTAAGAAGCTGATGGCATATTTCCTTGATCAAAAGGATCATCTAATAACGGATTGAGTATATAAACAGAAGTTTAGAGGAATTTGGCAACTTTAGTGCCTGATTGTAAAGTGATACCAATGAAAGATATGGATGATACATTGCCGTCTTACGGAATGATTAATTAAGCAAAAAGGATGTCTGGCTTTAAGAGACATCCTTTTTGTATTTATCTAATCTTAATAGTTATCGAAGTAATCTTTTGATTATTGTCATGTCTTTGTTTACACTACTCAAAGTCATATCAGATAATGAAACAATTAAAAGATATGTTAAATAACTCCCTGTGCAATCATAGCATCAGCTACTTTTTTAAAGCCTGCGATATTAGCGCCTACAACCAAGTTGCCTGGATAGCCATAGTCCTCAGCAGCTTTGATGCTGTTTTTGTAAATGTTAGTCATAATATCCTGCAATTTTGCATCGACTTCTTCAAATGTCCAGGATAATCGAGCGCTATTTTGTGCCATTTCTAAGGCAGAAACGGCTACACCGCCTGCGTTGGCAGCTTTTGCTGGACCAAAGAGGATATGGTTCTTCAAAAACACATCAATAGCTTCAGAGGTAGAGGGCATATTAGCGCCTTCACCGACGGCTTTTAGTCCATTTTCAACCAGCATTTCCGCTGATTTTTTGTTAATTTCATTTTGTGTGGCACATGGCAAGGCAATATCACATGAGATGGACCAAATGCCGGAGCATCCTTCCGTATATTGTGCATGTGGATGTTCTTCTATATAAGCCGAGATTCTTTTCCTTTCAACTTCCTTTAGACGTTTTACGGTTTCTAGGTTAATACCGTTTGGATCGAAAATATAGCCGTTAGAATCACTGCAGGCGACAACTTTTGCACCTAGTTGTGCAGCTTTTTCGATTGCATAGATGGAAACATTACCTGAACCGGAGACCACAACTGTACTTCCTTTAAAGCTAAGCCCTTGTTCCTTAAGCATTTCTTGTACAAAGTAAACAGTGCCATATCCAGTAGCTTCAGTTCGAGTTAAGCTTCCACCGTATTTAAGTCCTTTTCCTGTCAGAATACCCGCCTCATAGCCTCCGCGTATTCTCTTGTACTGTCCAAACAGGAATCCGATTTCTCGGGCTCCAACACCAATATCCCCAGCTGGTACATCTATATCCGGTCCAATATGTCTACTCAGTTCCGTCATAAAGCTTTGGGTGAATCGCATGATTTCTCCATCAGATTTCCCTTTAGGATCAAAGTCAGCTCCACCTTTGCCTCCCCCAATCGGCTGACCGGTAAGAGCGTTTTTAAAAATCTGCTCAAAGCCGAGAAATTTAATAATGCTTGCATTAACAGTAGGGTGGAATCTCAAGCCGCCTTTGTAGGGACCGATGGCGCTGTTATACTGAACGCGGAATCCA
>CAJGCH010000236.1 GCA_904501845.1 uncultured Bacillaceae bacterium
AAAGGTCTTCAAGGTCTTCATCGTGAAATTGACGCGGGAATAATCCTTATCCTGAGCCCGTTTATAAAACATCTCAACCCTTTTCGCCTGCTCGTTGCCCCTTACTCCCACTTCAAGGTCAAGCTCTGTCCGTTCGGGAATCTCATCAGGCAGGTTGATTGGAGTAAGCGTTATGCTTTCTTCTGGCTGCTTTTCATTCCATTGACCCGGAACTTGTTCCTTTTTGACTGTCCCGGGAGTGGAATGTGAACTTGCATGCCGCTTCAGCTTCTTCTTATTGCCTGCCTGGCGGAAATGGGTATTCCCTGATTCATAGTTGACATAGGAGACAACTGCCCCGGTGTCTGTAGCGAGGACGAGCGTGTTTTTGCCTTTGTTCTTTAAAGAACCGTTCAGGATAGAAAGCAGCTCAATATCCGTTTTGTAATGCTCGTTGAACTCTTCTCTTGCCCGCTTTCTCGAAAGCCAGAGAACAATTGCCTTACCTGCTGGTATCTTTGTCTGCTCCTTTATATTCCAGGTACGCATCGTTTCGTCCATGGCAAGATAGCGGAGTGAATAATCGCCGAGGTTCACCGTGGCATTCGTATTATTGTAAATTTCTATGTATTCATAATGCTCTCCGCCGGGGAACACCTCTGTAATCAGCAAATCTGGCGCTTCTCCGCCTCTTTGATACGGAGAAAATCCTACTCCTGTGATAATAGCTACTATGATTGTCAGCAAAAATCTCATTCGATTCCCTCCCCCCTAAAGAATTCCATCTTAGTATGGGTTTCGGGCACGATTTTATGAAAAGAAGCCGCACCCCTATATGCAAGGAGTACGGCTTCTGTGTTATTTTATCTTCTTTTCCACTTTTTCAATCAATTCATCTTCTGTCAGAGCAGCCACCGGACGGTTGTTCACGAACGCAAAGGATTTCTTGCGCCCCGGTCCGCAGTAGGACTGGCACCCGATTTCGATTTTTGCATCTGGATCAACCTTTTTTAATTTCGGTAGCAATGTTTTTAAGTTTGTGGCTTGACAGTCGTCACATACCCTAAATTCATTCGACATGACCGCCTATCCTTTCTTACCAAAAAATTAGCCCCCATATGCGGGACTATTGGACCTAAAGCGTATTGTATCACTCGCGCGTTTGTGTTTGCAAGAATGTTGTGCAGTCTATAAGGCAACGAAAAAATCTAGTAACCTGTATAAAAATTCTCTTATTTGCCCATGCTAGAACCATAATTTGCAAATTATTTTTAATAAGGGAGTTGTAGACATGAAAGTTAGACAAGATGCATGGACAGAAGAAAATGACTTACTGTTAGCTGAAACCGTATTAAGGCATGTTCGGGAAGGCAGCACACAATTGAATGCATTTGATGAGGTCGGCGACAAGCTAAATCGGACGGCAGCCGCCTGCGGATTCCGCTGGAACGCAGTTGTCCGCCATAATTACGAGAAAGCCCTGCAAATGGCCCGTAAGCAAAGAAAGCAGCGCCAGCGCCTGTTAGGCAAAGACCAAGGCGGCAAGAAGAAGATTCTCTATCAACCGCCAGTTCCATCATTGCGAGATTTCGAGACCGTGACAACGGCCATGGAGGATGAGTTGATGGGAATGGAGCCATCGACGGAAGAAACATCAATGCCACAAGAAACAACAACCGTGG
This sequence comes from uncultured Bacillaceae bacterium, assembly GCA_904501845.1. Taxonomy (GTDB): domain Bacteria; phylum Bacillota; class Bacilli; order Bacillales; family Pradoshiaceae; genus Pradoshia. Next base: position 1,662 of record CAJGCH010000236.1, read on the forward strand.
AGCAGCCTAGCTTCTTCCCAATGATAGAAGACTATCAACCAACAGAAATCACTATGACAGATGTTATTTATTTCCTTCAAACGTATGATGGGGACAGCCTGAAAATCCAAGCTCTTCAATCTGAAAATGAGCGCTTAAAGCTTGAAATGCGTGATTTGAAAGAGAAGAACAAGGAGCTTCAGCACAAGCTTGATAATGTTCAAGAGAACACGAATACCATCCAGGAAGACTATGAAACACTCATGAATATCATGAATCGCGCCCGCAAGCTTGCCATTTTTGAAGAAGAGGATCGCCAAGCAACGAAGTTCAAAATGGACCGTAACGGCAATCTTGAAAAAATCGCGGAATAACCCCCTTCAAACCAGTTCCTATCTGTGAACTGGTTTTTATTTTTGGGGGCAAAAAAAAGATGAAGGCAGCAATCTGCCCTCACCCTAGAAGCTCAAGCTTCCCATTCCGTTCTTCTATTCTCTCTAAATACGACTCATAAACTGGCCATTCTTCTTCATTCAATCCCTCGTGCGCCTGCTCATCCGAGAAACTCTTAATGGAATGAAGGAAGCGTCCAGTGACTTCTTCAACCGTCAAATCAGCCGACAGCAGCTCTGAAAGAGATGCCATCACAGCAGGGTTGACATCCGGATAGACGAACTTCGTCTCTTCATCCCCGCGCGCCTGCTCATAAAACGCCTTGATGAGGGCCGCACGCTCTGCCGCATCTCCGCACACATCCAAGTAAATCTGGACGGCAACTCCGCCGCGAATACGCCGCTGGGAGATGCCGGCAAACTTCTTGCCAGCAATGCTAAGGTCATAGCTGCCCGGACAATACGAGCCGACAATTTCGCCCGCCGCAATCTCAGCATCAAAATCACGGAACATATGACGAATGAGTTCCCACATGGCATCATACCCGTTGTTAATGCCGATCCTTCCGCTCTTCTCTGGGAAAACAAGCGTCAAGTTGAGGATACCTTCATCAAGCACGACGGCAAGGCCGCCAGAGTTGCGGACAATGCAGTCATAGCCTTGGGCTTTCACAAAATCAACACCCTTTTGCAAAAACGGGAGCCTTCCATCCTGTATGCCCATGACAACGGTCTTCTTATGTACCCATGCTCTCGCCGCAGCCGGAGACGTCCCGCCGCCGACAACCGCGCATAATGTATCATCAATCGCGAATGATTGAATCGCGCGTGCATAAAGACCTGATGTGCTATGGTCAATGATTCTCCATGTACCTTGTCTTAACAAGCTCATCTTTCTCTTCCCTTCAAAAAAACGGCGCCTGCATTAACTGGGACGCCGTCTTTGTTCGTTCTTTAATTCGTTCTCTTAGCGAGCTAAGCTTTGGGAAGCCGTAATCAACGCAAGGTTGAAGACGTCCTCTGCGTTACATCCGCGGGAAAGGTCATTCACTGGCGCGTTCAATCCTTGAAGGATTGGACCGACAGCTTCAAATCCGCCAAGACGCTGCGCAATCTTATAGCCGATGTTACCAGCCTCAAGGCTTGGGAATACAAATACATTCGCTGTACCTTGCAATGGAGAGTTTGGTGCTTTCGCAGCCGCAACAGATGGAACGATTGCTGCGTCAAATTGCATTTCTCCATCCACAATCATTTGCGGATCCATTTCGTTCACAAGCTTCACGGCATCTGCTACCTTTGTTGTTTCTTCTGATACGGCAGAACCAACTGTAGAGAAGCTTAGCATTGCCACGCGCGGATCAAGGTCGAACATGCGCGCAGTACGTGCACTCTCAACTGCGATTTCCGCAAGGTCTTGGCTGTCTGGCGCAATATTGATCGCACAATCAGCGAATACATATTTCTCGTCGTCTTTTACCATGATGAAGACACCAGAGGTTTTCTTCACGCCTGGCTTCGTCTTGATGATTTGCAGCGCCGGACGAACCGTATCAGCTGTTGAATGAGCCGCACCGCTAACAAGACCGTCAGCTTTATTTAAGTACACAAGCATTGTGCCGAAATAGTTCTCATCTAATAGGATTTGGCGCGCTTGCTCTTCTGTCACTTTGCCTTTACGGCGTTCAACAAAAGCTGCTACCAATTCATCCATCATAATATAGTTAGCCGGATCATAGATTTCCATATTCTCTACAGAAATCCCCATATCACTAGCTTTTGCACTTATTTGTTCAATGTTTCCAATTAAAACAGGAACAACTGTCTTATCAGCAGCCAATCTGCCTGCCGCTTCTAAAATACGCTCATCTGTACCCTCTGGGAATACGATACGTAAATTATGACCGGAAACTTTTTCTTTTAGTGCAGTAAATAAATTACTCATTTTCCTTATGTCCTCCTCTAAATGTCACTCTACTTAGAATACTACTATCGTACCTGATTTGTCATTTAGGTTTCTTGATTTTTTACTGGAAACGCGTACAGTTTCAGTTTTCACGATTTTGACACAAACGCGAATAGAGAAAAAATTGGAACCATTATGATATATTAGAAACAGAAATCAACGAAATTCTAGTAGGAGATGATTGAACAATGAGTGAAGCAGCAAAAACATTGGACGGCTGGTATTGCTTGCACGATTTCCGCACGATCGACTGGGGAACATGGAAAATGGTTCCTGCCGATGAGCGCACTGCCGCCATCAAAGAATTCCTCGACCTCGTCGAAAAATGGAACAAAACGCAAGCTGACCAACAAGGCAGCCATGCTCTCTATACAATCGTCGGACAAAAGGCCGATTTCATGATGATGCTCTTGCGTCCAACCATGGAAGAACTAAACGAAATCGAAACAGAATTCAATAAAACTAAGCTCGCCGACTTCACTATCCCGGCTCATTCATACGTATCCGTCGTGGAACTAAGCAACTATATGGCTAAGGACTCTGAAGAAGATCCATACCAAAATCCGCATGTCCGTTCCCGTCTATACCCGATTTTGCCAAAGGCTAAGCACGTCTGCTTCTATCCGATGGACAAGCGCCGCCAAGGCAATGACAACTGGTACATGCTCTCCATGGAAGAACGCCGGAAACTCATGTACTCCCACGGTATGATCGGCCGCCAATATGCCGGCAAGGTCAAACAAATCATCAGCGGCTCTGTCGGCTTCGATGACTACGAATGGGGCGTTACCCTATTCGCTGACGATGTTCTTCAATTCAAGAAACTCGTCTACGAAATGCGCTTCGATGAAGTCAGCGCCCGCTACGGCGAATT
>CAJGCH010000237.1 GCA_904501845.1 uncultured Bacillaceae bacterium
ATAGACAAGGCCTCTCGCCTGGCTTAATTCGTCCTCAGACTTTGCATTCTCATTTAGTGCTTCCACTTCAAACGTAACTGGCATGTAAATCGCCGCTAATTGCTCATCGGTAATATTGGCCTTTTCCGTCATAATCAGCGTCTGCACTTGCTGGAGGGCATTCTGCAGCTCCGTGCTTTCTGTAGAATTAGCGATAGACTCGGCTTTATAAGTTCCTGCTGGCATACCATCTTGGTCTTCAAGAAGCAAATAGCCGCTGATGTCCCCCTCTTCTTCTCCCTTTTTTGCTTCAGATTCGGAATCATACAGCTCGATTGTCAATTCACTGCCGCTTGCCTTCAATTGCTCCGCTAAAGAGGATGAGTAATTCCCTGATTGCTCAACGACACCGATTTTCTCTTTTTCATCGCCAAACAATCCGATAATCCGATCAAGATTGGCAAATGCTGCGATAAAAAGCAAAATGATAGCGGTGGAAATGATGAAAGACCTGCTCTTCACTTTATTGATATATGTATGCATGGTTACAATCCAGAACTTATTCATATTGCGCACCTACCTTTTCGATGAAAATATCTTTCAAGGAAGGCTCCTCAAGCTCAAATTTGCGAATAAATCCGCGTCTGACAGTATCCTCTAGAATTAGCTTAGCATCCTCTTCCTTGGAGATTTGGACATGCACCCCTTCGGTTACTTCCTTCACCTGGAGGACTCCTGGATATTCCTTCAAAAAGCTAAGATCATAATCCGCATGAATGACGACATTTTTCTTCCCGAATGAACGTTTAATCTCTTTCAGCCTGCCCTTTACGATAGCTTCTCCATGCTGCAGGATGCATAGGTGTTCACATAATTCCTCTACATGCTCCATCCGGTGGCTCGAGAAGACAATGGTCGTCCCTTCCTTCCGTAAGTCCTGTACCGCCTTCTTCAAGAGTTCTACATTAACGGGATCAAGGCCGCTGAACGGTTCATCTAGGATGATTAAATCCGGTTTATGGATGACTGAGGCAATGAATTGAATCTTCTGCTGGTTTCCTTTCGATAGATCTCCTACCTTCTTATCCCAATAATCCGGCACATTGAACCGATCAAGCCATGCCTTCGCCTCTTTCTCGGCGGCCGTTTTATCCATGCCTCGAAGCCTTGCCAAATAGATAAGCTGCTCTCCCGTTTTCAACTTAGGGTAGAGCCCTCTTTCCTCCGGCAAATAGCCTATCTGAGCACTATTCGAGTAGTCTATCGGTTTCCCATCCCACTCAATGTCTCCTGAGGTCGGCTCTATAAGACCTAGAATCATCCGGAAAGTCGTTGTCTTTCCCGCCCCGTTTGCTCCAAGCATGCCAAAAATGCTCCCTTTTTCTATCTTGAGAGAAAGGTTGTTCACAGCCGTAAAACGGCCAAACTTCTTAGTGATTTCATGAATGGTTAAAGTCAATGATCTGCCTCCTTTATGATTTTTTCAGCCTATTTTAAATCATGGCTGGTATTCCTAATTACAGTGTACTGGATTTTGAATTCGAAATGTTCTAAACTTTACATCTTTTGCGGTTTTATGGGAAAATATTATAGAATAACTTGCAATTTACTGGGAGGGGACTTATGAGTATTTATAAACTGACTGTGTTCGAACCAAGCGGCGAGAAAGTAATGGATGAATCCATCGAAGCCGCTAATGACGATATCGCCAAAGAAATGGGTTCCAAGCTTCTTAAAGAAAAAGGCTATGAAGAAACCACTCATCGATTGACATCCCCGGTTGGAAAACTGATTTTATTTCATCGCTAAAAAAAGTCCTATCTTCCGGCAAGTGAATATACGGAAGATAGGACTTTATATCATTTTCCCTTGAAGACAGGCTTTCTCTTTTCAACAAAGGCCTTAATGCCTTCTTGATGATCTTCTGTCTGTCTCATGACAAGCTGTGAGCCTTTTTCTAGCTCTAAAATCTTTAATAATTGCGGGCGCTTCGTCTCCGCAAGGATTTTTTTCGTACGAATCATTGCCTGCAGCGGTTTCTGCTTCCATTCCGCTACTTTAGCGTTCACAGCCTCTTCCAGCCGGCCTTCTGCGATGATGTCAACCAGCCCCATTTCCAATGCTTGCGGGGCCTTCATAACCTCTCCATCCCAAATCAGCTTCATCGTATTCAATTCGCCTAAACGGCGTTCGAGAAAGAAATGTCCTCCTCCATCAGGAATTAACCCAATACCGATGAAATTCATGGCAACCTTGCTGTCTTTTTCAGCGATAATACAGTCTGTCGCAAGGGCAAGACTGAAGCCTAGCCCAGCAGCCGCTCCATGGACAGCCGTTATTGTCAGCTTAGGCATTGTATATAAGCACATGGCAAGCTCGCTGATGCAATCCATAATATGATAGAAGTCCTTCTCAGTTCCTAAATTAAACATGGATTTAATATCTCCGCCCGAGCAAAAGGCTCCTCCATTCCCTTTTAGCACAATAATGGAGATGTCATCATCAAGGCTGAGCGATTTAAGTTCCTTGTTTAGTTCTTGCATCATCTCTTTATTAAGAGCATTTAATACCTCCGGGCGATTCAATGAAACGGTGGCAACAGATCCGTCCTTTTGCACACTTACACTCTTAACGACAGAGGCAGATTCCACTTACAACGACTCCTTCCAATAAAAATGAATGTAAACTCATTATAAAGGTTTATGTAAGTATTTTAATACAAAAATATGTAAATTTTATTAATTTTATCAAAAGCAGACAAAACACTCATCATCATTTAGGAAAAGAGGAATAGCGAAGAAAAGAGGGAGGCGACTTACAGATGCAGACAGATACATAATAAAAGGAATCCTATCTGATTCAACGAGCCATTCAAATAGGATTCCATTATAGTCTTTTCCACATGAGGAATGGAGGGTTTATTCCTTATTCTTCGTTTCCATATGAAGCGGAGGAGGAACTAACCATCCCTTATCTTTCATGATTTGAAGCAAAGCTGCACCGTCTTTCAGTGCTTTAGCATTTTGTTGCGTAAGCATCATTGCTATATCTTCTCGGATACATTGGGTTATCAGAGTGCTCATGGCAGTAATGCCTGTAGCAATATCTTTCGCAATGGCATACGCAATTTGAGCATCCTGGAATCTCGCTCCTGGCGGGATTTGTTCAACATCCACTTCAGGTCTTTCAGCTGGTGTCGGGGGCACTACAATGTCATTTGCAATTAAGATCTCTTCTATTTCTTCAATGGACGGTTCTATACTATTTTTAATAACGCCTTTTATATATTGTTTTAATTCCTTATCACCTGCGTGATTACAATAAACTTGGTAACCGTCCTTTGCTGCTTTAGCTACCGCTAATTGGGCAGATAGACCGTATACTTCTCCGCAGTGCATCGGTTCGTTTTTCGGATTGCCACTTAGAATACCCATACAAACACTCCTTAGTTCATTTTTGTGCTTTCACATGTTAGTATGTGTATTTTTATTATTGTTAGCCCATCCTTTTAAATTTTTTTAGTAGGGGCTGTAGGGCAGGCGGCTTTGCACCCTAGGATTCAGCCACCTTTCACCGTGACCCGGGGGCGAACTTAGCTTAACTAAGACAAAAATAGGGATTTCATATCCAATCGGATATGAAATCCCCTCTGCTTACTTGGAGAACAGCGTCTCCTCTAAGAGATCAATTTTCTTGCTTGTGTATTGCTTATACCCCTCATTATAGGATTTAGGGTCTTTCGGATTGGCAAAGTGGGTAATTTTCCCGGTAACTGGGTGAACAAACTTGCTTGCCGCCCCGCATCCAAGTCCGAGGATGGTTTGCTGCTCCTCCATAATAAGGATATTGTATAGGCTGTCCATGCCAGCTTTCGCATACCCGACATTCTCAAGATTGCCAAGAATGTTCTTTTGTCTATAGAGGTAATACGGGTGATAGCCATGAGCTTCTGTCCAGCTTTGTGCTTCCTCCATCATTTTCTCCACTTCATCTCGTCCCGCCACTTTATATCGTGTCCGATTCCGAGTCATCTCTGATGCTCTTTTGAATGAAAGAGTATGGACGGTCAGGGATTCGGGCATCAATTTTTCCGTTTCATCCAAACTATGCTTGAATTCTGGCACACCTTCTCCTGGAAGACCAATAATCAAATCCATATTGATATTATCCATGCCGCATTCTTTCGCGAGCAAGTACTTATCAATTGTCTCCTCGACCGTATGATGACGGCCGATCGCCTTTAAGGTTTCTTGCGTATAGGATTGCGGATTGATACTAATGCGATCGATGTTCCACTTCTTCATAACTTCAATTTTTTCTTCCGTGATTGTATCTGGCCGTCCTGCCTCAACCGTAATTTCACGAACATTCTCTACATCAGGGAAAGATTGATAAAGCTCTTCATAGAGCATATCCATTTCTTGTGCACTTATGCTTGTCGGCGTTCCGCCGCCAAAGTAGATAGTTGTGATTTTTACGTCCTTTTCTTTTAGCCATTGGCCCATCTCCCTCATCTCATGATGCAGGCCTCCAAGGAAGGATTCTACATTTCCTTGCCTTCCATTAATCGCATAGGCCGGGAACGTGCAATAGGCACATTTTGTCGGACAGTATGGGATTCCAATATAGAGGCTGATTTCCCTCTTTAAATCATATAAGTCCGGAATCGCCTCAAGCTGATGATCTACTATTCGCTCCAGTAAATCCAGCTTCTCTGCGGAGATGGAGTATTGCTCCTTTAGTTGTCTTTTTGCGTTCTCCGGATCTATCCCTTGTTTGCGATATTGATGCCATAGTTTTGTTGGTCTTACCCCTGTAAGCAATCCCCATTTCTGCACGATGCCTGTGTATTCCTCGAGCACCTTCAAGAAAACATATAAG